>CAUJGI010000184.1 GCA_963169155.1 Chloroflexota bacterium | reverse complement strand
ATCGGGGACCTCTCACGAGCGCAGCGGACCCTGAAATCAACACCGCTTAATTATAAAGCGACGCTCGGGTAAGTCGGCCGGGGTCATCGGTCTGTGCCCGCCCCCTAATTATCCCAACGACGGGTTGGCCATGAGAAATCAGGCTTCTGAAGAACAAATTATGCAAAATTCAACATTGACTAAAGAGCCTACCGAATTAAACGAGCCCGCCCTGGATATTCTGGAAGAAGGCCTGCTGCACAAAGTGATGCTGCTGTTTCACCTGCCCACGCGGCTGCCCGCGATGTTGGTTGTGCTTCTGGCGCTGGTGCTGGCCGGGTTGGCTGGGGCGGCGTGGAGCCTCATCACCAACGATGGACCGATGGCTCAGCTGGTGGCGGTGCTGCTGGTACTGTTTATGGCGGCCGACATGACGCTGCTGCTCACGCTGCCCCAGCAAAAAGTTTCGTTTGGACCGTGGAAGGCGCAGCTTTTTGTGCTGGCCGCGCCGCGCTTGGCAGCGACGCTGGGGGTGGCGCTGATCGCCCCGTGGTTAAATGGCAACTGGAGTTTGTGGCTGTTCCTGGCGATTCAGGTGTTTGGGACGGCCGCTTTCATTCGGGGCTACTTTATTGAGCCGTTTAAGCTGAAGTTAACGGCCGTCATGGCCTTCACCGACCGTCTGCCGCTGGGAACAGAGCCGATCAAGGTGCTGCACATCAGCGATTTGCACGTGGAGCGGCTGACCCAGCGTGAAGCCCGGGTGCTGGAGCTGGCCCGCGAGGCGAAGCCCGACCTCATTGTGATTTCTGGCGATTATGTGAACCTTTCCTACAACCGCGACCCGGAAACGTTGCGCCAGGTGCGCCATCTGCTGAGCCAGCTGTCGGCTCCCTATGGTGTTTTTGCCACCCTGGGCAGCCCGCCGGTTGATTTGCGTGAAACGGTTGTGCCAATTTTTGATGGATTAAACATCACGCTGCTGCGTCATGGATGGCAGCAGCTGAACCTGGGCAACGGCCGTCGGTTTACCGTCATGGGGATGGATTGCAGCCACGATTTGCCGGTCGATGCCGGTCGCCTGGCCCGCCTGGTTGCCGCTGCCCCCCACGATGCGCCGCAGCTGCTGGTGTACCACTCCCCCGAGCTCATGACCGAGGCTATCGAGCACCAGATTGACCTCTATGTTTGCGGCCACACCCACGGCGGGCAGGTGCGCCTGCCGCTCATCGGCCCCATTTTTACCAGCTCCCAGCTGGGCCGTCGTTTTGTGATGGGGTTGTATCGCTACGGCCGTACCACCCTCTACGTCAGCCGGGGCATTGGCCTGGAAGGGCTCAGCGCCCCCCGCGTCCGCTTCCTCTGCCCCCCGGAGATGACGCTTTTCACCATCATGTCCAATGGCGGCTAGAGAATAGACAATGGCCAACTGTCAATTGTCAATTGTCAATTGCCAATTGACGATTGCCGATTGCCAATGGTTAATGGTCAGGGGATGAATGAAATCAGCAGAAAAAAATCCCCATTGACCATTAATAATTGGCCGTTAACCATTGACTATTATTCAATGCCTTTCTGGTCCAGCCACGCCGCCATCTTGTCCGCTACCTGCTCCCAGCCAGCTTCCAGCATCATGTCGTGCGCCATCGGGAAGAAGTGCGGCTCGGTGTGGTAAGCCCGCGCCGTCGCCTCAACCTCTTTCACCGGGAATATCGTGTCGTGCTGCCCGCCCAGCACCAGAATGGGGGTTTTGACCCGGCCGGGCTTGGGCAGGTTGAGCAGCAGCATGTCTAAAAAGGTGCGGTACGATTCGTCGCCCAGCTGTTCAAAGTAGCGCTGCACCTGGGACTGGGGCATGGTGGCGGAGAAGAAGTGATGGCGGGTAAGAGCGGCCGTTTCCACCAGCGGATAGAGACTCAACTTCAAATTCACCTTGGCAAACTGCCCTGGAAAGTGGCGAACGATGCGCAGCGTGGTGCCAATTACACCCTGTGGCGGCACGGAGGCCAGCAAGATGGCGGCGGGCAGCGTCACGGTTTCCAGGTATTTTTGCGTCAGGTAGCCACCCATAGAATGACCAATGATGACCGGTGGTTGGGGGAGTTTAGCGGCCGTTGCCGCCACGTCGGCAAGGTAATCTTTGGCCGAACTCCAGCGAATCTTGCCGGGGCTTTTGCCGTGTCCGCGCAGGCTCGGCGCGTAGGCTGTGTACCCTTTCTGGGCAAAGTAGGACAAGAAATATTCATCCCAGCACCAGGCGCCGTGCCAGGCACCATGAATAAAGAGCAGAGGGGTGGTTTTGCTAGGGGTATCGGGCCGGCGAACAATTAACTCAAGCATGGTTGCCTCCTGGCTGCAACGATTCAGGAAAAGCTGCGTATAAATCGGCATTGGTAAAAATTTAAACACACAGGTGTTTTGCACCTGATAATGACTGAATATTAGTGGGGAAAGCAAAAATGACAACTGATTCTGTATCGTTCAAAGTAAAAGAGAGAAATCCGGAGACGCCGTTTTTGCTGCGGGTGATCTGGTTTTTTGTGTTTGGTTGGGAACTGACCGGCCTGTGGGTTTTGGTGGCCTGGGCGCTGAATGCCTCGATCATTGGGCTGCCGCTGGGTCTGTGGATGATTGACCGGGTGCCGCAGGTGCTCACGCTGAAGGCGCGACCTGGGGCAGTGGTGACGGATGTAAAAAGCGGCCGTTCCGAATTTCTGCCCGCCAGCACCGTTCCCTTTCTCATCCGCGCTGCCTACTTTGTGTTGATTGGCTGGTGGTTTAGCCTGCTGTGGGCCGTGCTGGCCTGGCTGCTGTGCGCCACGATCATCGGGCTGCCTCTGGGGGTAATGATGCTAAACGGACTGCCCGCCGTGACCACCCTGGCCAACAGCTAACGACGCAGATACGGCCGTAACAACCACCCAAAAGATTGGTTCGATCACCCAGATTGAACCAATCTTTTTTGTTGAGCTGGTCAAAATAAAGCGGCTCTCCTGTTCACATCTTCCCTATCAAGGTGCGTTGTGATACCAAACCTGAAAAAACCCCCTGAAAAAGCATCGCCAGGCGCGCAGCGCCGAGGCGACGACGCAGCAGAACTGAGGTCCGAACTGTTAACTTGTTTCCCAATTATGGATTGCTGCTCCAGCGCTTCTTGATGGGTAGAACATCCGTTTCGTGGTACAATTTGCCGCGAAAGTAACCGCTTAAACCCAAAAAAAGTTGCCGCGCCGCCTCACTCCGTGCACCCAGCTGGTTCCCGTGGCAAAAAAGGATTTTCATGACGAAAAACCAACTTGTCCTCATAGATGGCCACGCTCTGGCCTACCGCATGTTTTTTGCCCTGCCGCTGGAAGCCTTTACCACCAAAAGCGGCGAGCCCACCAACGCCACTTACGGCTTTTTGCGCACCGTCATCGACTGGATCCTGGCCGATAATCCGCCGAAATATTTTGCCGTCAGCTTTGATCTCGGCCGTACCTTCCGCGACGATATGTTTGCGGAATACAAAGGCACCCGCGAAAAAATGCCGGATGAGCTGGGCCTGCAAATAAACCGCATCAAAGAGGTAATCAGGACGCTCAACATTCCCATTCTGGAGCTGGAAGGGTTTGAGGCCGATGATGTACTGGGTACGGTCGCCCGCCAGGCCAAACCGCTGGGCGTACCGGTGCACATCATCACCGGGGACCGGGATTTGTTGCAGCTTGTGGACGACAACACCCTCGTGGAACTGCCCGCGCGCGGCAGCCGCCCGCCGGAAGTGTTTGATGTGGCGGGCGTGATCGGCCATTTTGAGGTTCGGCCAGATCAGGTGGTGGATTACAAAGCGCTGGTGGGTGACACCAGCGATAACATTCCTGGGGTGAAGGGCATTGGGGCCAAAACGGCCGCTAAACTCCTCAACGAATACGACACGCTCGACAATATCTACGCCAACATCGACAGCATCAAAGGGGCTAACGGCAAAAAGCTCGCTGAAGGCCAGGCCAGTGCCTACCTCAGCCGCGACCTGGCCCGCATTGTCACCGACGCGCCGATTACCCTCAACCTGGAGGCGTGTGTTGCCGAAGACTTTGACCCCAATCCGGTGCTGGAAATCTTCCGCGAGCTGGAGTTCCGCAGTCTGACCAATATTCTGATGGAGCGCCTGGGCGGCCGGGAAGACATCGAAGAACCGGAAGCGCAGATCAAACCCACCGAGACGATAATTGTGCGCACCCAGACGCAGCTGGATGAGCTGGTGGAAACGCTCAACGCCGCTAAACTGATTGCGTTTGATGTGGAAACTACCGGTCTGGACAAAACAACGGCCGAATTAGTCGGCATCTGTCTGGCGGTTAAGTCGCCCGTGGGTTACTACATCCCCGTCGGCCACCTGGCCAACGAAGCCCAGAGCAGCAGCGGGCAGATGTCCCTCTTTGCCAGCGAACCGACGCTGGCCGAAGGGCAGCTGCCCCAGCAAACTGTGCTGGAGGCGCTGCGCGGCCCGCTGACCAACGCCACGATTGGCAAGGTGGCTCATAACGCCAAGTACGACTACACCATCCTGGATCGCTACGGCCTGCGGGTGGCCCCCATTACCTTTGATACGATGATTGCCGAATGGCTCACCGACCCGGCGACCAAGCACAAGGGGCTGAAAGATTTGGCGCGGCACCGGCTGGGCGCGGAAATGACGGAAATCGAGTCGCTGATTGGCAAAGGCAAGTCGCAAAAAACGTTTGCCGAAGTACCTATTGAGGTAGGTGCGCCCTACGGTGCCGCCGATGCCGACCTCACCCTGCGCCTGGTGAAGCCGCTCAAAGCGGAAGTCGAAGAGAAAAATCAGACCCAGATTTTGGACCTGGAAATGCCGCTCATTCCGGTGCTCTCAGCGATGGAGCAGGCGGGGATTGGCGTTGATTTGCCGTTTTTCCGGCAGATGTCGCAGGAGCTGGACGTCCGGCTGCGCCAGCTGGAGGCGCGCATCCTGGAAATTGCCGGGGAGCCGTTTAACCTCAACTCCACCCAGCAGATGAGTGACATTTTATTTAAGAAGCTGGGCTATCCGGTGGAAGGGCTTAAGAAGATGAGCAGCGGCTACTACTCAACGGCCGCTAACGTGTTGGAAAGCTTGCAGGCGACCGAGCAAGAGAAGAAAACCGGCATGATCACCGCCATTTTGGAGTATCGCGAGCTGGGCAAGCTGAAAAGCACCTATGTGGACGCCCTGCCAGAGCTGGTGAGTGAGGCAGACGGCCGTATCCATACCAGCTTCAACCAGACCGGGGCGATTACCGGGCGTATTGCCAGCAATTCACCCAACCTGCAAAACATTCCCATTCGCAGCGAGGTGGGGCAGCAAATCCGCCGCGGCTTTGTGGCGAAACCGGGGCACATCTTCCTGGCCGCCGACTACTCCCAGGTGGAGCTGCGCATTCTGGCCCACGTTTGCCGCGATGAGGCGTTGATGGAGGCATTTCGCCAGGATCAGGACATTCACCGGACGACGGCAGCGGCCGTTTATGGCATCGACCTGGAAAAAGTGACCTACAACCAGCGCCGCTTTGCCAAGGCGGTCAACTTTGGCCTCATCTACGGCATGGGTGCTTTCCGCCTGGCGCGCGACTCGGAGCTGACGCTGGCGGAGGCCGAGAATTACATCAAAGATTATTTTGCCCGCTTCCCTGGCATTCAGAAATACCTGGATGAGACCAAACAAAAGGCGAAAGATGAAGGCTACGTGGAGACGCTGCTGGGGCGGCGGCGTTACTTCCCCGTCTTCAAAATGCCCGCCAGCGGGGCCAACATGCAGGCGCGGCTGCGCGCCGAGCGGGAGGCCATCAACCACCCCATCCAGGGAACGGCCGCTGACATCGTAAAAATTGCCATGCTCCAGCTGCACGAAAAGCTGGCCCGCTATGAAGCCAGGATGCTGCTGCAGGTACACGATGAGTTGCTGCTGGAACTGCCCGAGGCGGAGCTGGAAGAAGTGCGCGATCTGGTAGTAGACACAATGTGCAGTGCATTTACGCTAGATGTACCCTTGAAAGTTGAGGCAAGTTCGGGGCATAATTGGCTGGAATTGAAAGAATAACCCTTGATTGGTGGTCCGAAAGTGAAAATCATTTGGCCGGGTTGCCAATCCCATCCAAAAAACTAAATAAATGGTCAAAACAGAAATTGATGTACGCCCAAGACGTGGCAACCGCTTTTCATATGCGTTGGCCGCATTTATGCTCCGACTGTTTGGCTGGCGGGTGGTGGGCACACTGCCCAATGTGCCCAAAATGGTCATCATTGGGGCACCACACACCTCAAACTGGGACTTCCCATTGTCAATGGCTTTGATGTCTTACCTGGGAGTGCCCTTTAACTGGATGGCCAAGCGAGAGTTTTTCAAGCCGCCTTTTTCTTATCTTTGGCTCTGGTTGGGCGGCGTGCCGGTGGATCGCAAAGCCGCAAACGGCATGGTGGGCGACATGGTGGCGACGGTTCAGCAGCGCTCCAAAATCATCCTGGCCATCGCCCCGGAAGGCACACGCCGCAAAGTGGACCGGTGGCGTACCGGTTTTTACCACATAGCTTACCAGGCGAACATTCCGATTGTGCCGGTTTTGGTGGATTACGGCCGTAAATCCCTCGTTGTCACCGAACCCTTCATCCCTTCTGGTGATGTAGAAGCGGACCTCCCGCTGCTGCAAGATCGCTACGTTGGGGTGAAAGGCAAAAATCACCTTCAGTTTTAACTCCATGGGCCAATCTAGAAATTCTGCGCAAGCTGACCCACTTCACGCGCCAGTGCTGGGCAGTGCCATTCCGCGTCGGGGGAGCGGTTTAATGCGCCGCCTGGGTCGTGGCCTGATGCGGCTGCTGGGCTGGCGTTTTGCGGGCAGCGTGCCCAACCTGTCCAAAATGGTGCTGGTGGGCGCGCCGCACACATCAAACTGGGATTTTCTGCTGGCGATGCTGGCGCTCTTTGCGCTCCAGGTCCGGGTTTACTGGCTGGGCAAGCACACGTTTGTGAACGGGCCACTTAAGCCGCTGCTGCGCAAGCTGGGTGGCGTGGCGGTGGATCGCCGGGCGTCGTCCGGGGTGGTGGCCCAGGTGACGACACAATTTCGGGAACGTGACCAGTTTTTGCTGGGGCTGGCGCCAGAGGGCACGCGCAGTTTGGTGTCGCACTGGAGGATGGGCTTTTTTCATATTGCCCAGTCGGCCCAGGTGCCGATCCTGCCGGTGGCGCTGGATTACGGCCGTAAAACCATCGGCATTGGTGAACCCGTGTGGCCCGAGGTGGGGGAAACGGCCGTGTTGGCCCAACTGCGCGCCTTTTACGATGGCGTGCAGGGCAAACGGCCCGCGCTTTTTTCTGTGGAAAGCATTCGGTCCAGCCTGAGAGACGGGTGAAAATCAGGCTAATCAATTTTGATCTCGCCAGTTCGTGATACAATCCCAATTTTCCACCTGAAAACGAAGATGAATGCTGCCGGAACGGCCGTTTGCTGTTCCGGTTTTTTTGTAAAGCAATCTTTTAGGTGAGTTTGAGTTATAAGGAGAATTAAGTGAAAAATAACCAAAAAAACGCCCAACTTTGGCGAACGCTCCTACTGGGAGCCTTGCTGTTTGGCCTGGCGCTGGCAGCCTGCGGCCCGGCCGTTCCCCAAGACGCCGAATCAACCCCCAGCGCCGTCAGCGAAGAGACCGAATCCGGTTCCCGCGTGACCGCTTCTGGGTTGGAATACATTGAAGTCGAAGTGGGTACTGGACCGCAAGCCGTGCCCGGCGACCTGGTGAACGTGCACTACACCGGCACCCTGGCAGATGGCACCGAGTTCGACAGCTCCGCCGGGGGTGATCCGATTCAATTTGTGTTGGGGCAGGGCTCCGTGATTCAGGGATGGGATGAAGGCATTGCCCTGATGCGCGCGGGTGGCAAAGCCCAGCTAGTCATTCCCCCCGCACTGGGCTACGGCGACCAGGATTATGGACCCATTCCCGGCGGCTCCACGCTCTACTTTGATGTGGAACTTGTATCGATTGACCCGGCACCCACACCTATTCCCACGCCAACGCCCGATCCGCCTACGCTTGTGGCCCCTGAAGATTACACCACGACTGAAAGTGGCCTGCAATATTACTTCCTCGAAGAAGGCGACGGCGAAACGCCAGAGCTGGGCGAAATTGCCTCCGTGCACTTCGCTGGCTGGATTGAAGGTGGTAGCAAGTTTGGTGATTCTCAGGACGGTGTACCGCTTGAGTTTGTGATTGGTGAAGGCCAAATTTTGCCTGGTTGGGATGAAATGATCCTGCTGATGCAGGTGGGCGATGTGGTGCAGTTTGTCCTGCCGCCAGAATTAGGTCTGGGTGAAGTAGGTTCCGGTAATGGCGCTATTCCGCCCAACGCGACCCTCATTTTTGAGATGGAGCTGCTGGAAATCTTGCCGCCACCGCCCACGCCCACACCCGCGCCTCCGCCCGTCAGTGTGGATGAATCAGATTACACCGTGACCGAAAGCGGCCTCAAATTCTTTACGATCACCGAAGGCAGTGGTGAACCGATTGCTGCTGGCGACTTGATCACACTGCATTACAAAATGTTTGACGAGTCCGGCCTTCAGCTGGAGACCTCTTACGACACTGGCCAACCCGTGCAGCTGGTCGCAGGCAGCGGTGTGGCTGGCCCCGGCTGGGATGAGGCGTTGTTGCTGATGAGTTCCAGCGGCAAGGCCCAGTTTGTCTTGACGCCAGAACTGGCTTACGGGGAACAGGCAGCCAATGCCCCCACCAATGGCAATCTGATTTTTGAAATTGAAATCCTGGACGTTGTCAAAGCGGAGACTGAATAATGAAAACAGATAGTGGTTTGCAATATATCGAAACAAATGCCGGTACCGGCAAAGCGCCCAAACGGGGTGATCGGGTGGCGGTGCACTATGTTGGCCGCCTGGAAAATGGCAAGGAGTTCGATAACTCCGTGAAGCGCGGTGAGCCGATTGAGTTTTTGTTGGGCACTGGCCAGGTCATTCCCGGCTGGGATGAAGGCATTGGCCTCATGAAGGTGGGCGGCAAAGCCACACTGATCATTCCGCCGGACCTGGGTTACGGTGCTCGGGGTGCGGGCGGGGTGATTCCCCCCAACGCCACCCTCATCTTTGAAGTTGAGCTGGTCGGCGTGAAATAGATGTAAAAGTGGCAGGGCTTCGCGGCTCTGCCACTTTTTTGTTAGGCAGGACAGCCTGGCATCTCTGTTTTGGGTGAAGAAATCAAAGATTACGCAGAGTTAAAAATCGTTAAAGTGAGGTAGAGCAGAGATGGCAAACGAACGATTACGCGAATTGGCGGGTTTGTTTTTTCGGCTGGGCGTAACGGCGTTTGGTGGTCCGGCGGCGCATATCGGTATGATGGAGGATGAGGTAGTGACGCGGCGGCAATGGCTGAGCCGCCAGCACTTCCTGGACCTGGTGGGGGCCACCAGCCTGATTCCTGGCCCAAATTCTACCGAAATGACGATGCACATTGGCTATGAGAGGGCGGGCTGGCGCGGGTTAGCGGTGGCGGGCACGTGTTTTATTTTGCCTGCGGCCGTTTTAACCGGAATTCTCGCCTGGCTGTACGTGCGGTTCGGGGCGCTGCCTGGCGTGGAACCGCTGCTGGTGGGCATCAAACCAGCGGTGATTGCCATTATTGTGACGGCCGTTTACCGTCTCGGCACCAAAGCTGTGAAAAACTGGCAGCTGGCGGTGATTGGGCTGGGGGTGTTAACGGCCGCTCTCCTTGGCGTGGATGAAGTGACGGCGCTGCTGGTGGGCAGCGTGTTGGGGGCATTGCTGCTGCGGGCAGCGTCCGGCTCCAAGGCGCTGCTGTTTTTGCCGCTGCCCGGCGGCTTAAGCTGGTTTTTGCCGCAGCAAGAGGGGGAAACGGCCGTTTCCCTCTGGAGCCTTGGGGCGTTTTTCCTCAAGATTGGGGCGGTTTTGTACGGCAGCGGCTATGTGCTGATTGCCTATTTGGAAGGCGGTCTGGTGGATCAACTCGGTTGGCTGACCCAGACAGAATTGCTGGACGCTATTGCCATTGGCCAGTTCACTCCCGGGCCAATTCTAACAACAGCGACATTTGTCGGTTACCTTATTGCGGGCGTGCCGGGAGCGATTGTGGCCACATTGGGCATCTTTTTGCCCTCTTTTTTATTTGTGGTGCTGCTGAATCCACTCATCCCCAAAATGCGGCAGTCGGCCTGGTTTGCGGCGTTTTTGGATGCGGTGAACGTGGCGGCCATCGGCCTGATGGTGGCCGTGCTGATCAACCTGGGCCAGCAGACGTTTACCACCTGGCAGGGCATCGTCATTGCCGCCCTGGCGCTGGTGGCTTCCATCCGCTTCAAGGTGAACTCGGCCTGGATTGTGCTGGGCGGAGGTGTGGTGGGGTATGTGTTGTCGTTGGTAGGATTAGAAAATGTAATTGGGTAATTGAGTAATTACCCAATTACCCAATTACCTTTTACTTCGCAAAAAGCTCCAGGGATAGGAAGCTGTAAACGGCCGTTTCCCCAAACCCCTCGCCAAACAATCCCAAACTTCGCGTAGACAAATTGTAGTTACC
>CAUJGI010000183.1 GCA_963169155.1 Chloroflexota bacterium | reverse complement strand
TACACCAGCCGATGTTTTGCTGTTTAACACACAGGTTCCAGCGGCGATTGCGGGCAAGCTTGTTCAGCAAAAACCCTATTTGCTGAGCATTGACATTACACCCATCCAATATGACAAAATGGCGGTATACTATGGTCACAAGCCAGATGGGATTGGTTTCTTTAGCCATTACAAACACAAAGTAAATGCAAACTTATTGGCAAAGGCAGCTTATCTTTTACCCTGGTCTTCTTGGGTGCGCGACTCACTTATCCAAGATTACCAAATTCCGCCTGAGCGGATTATGGTTGTTCCCCCAGGAGTGAATCTGGATCAATGGCGCCCCCGGTCCGATTTTAGTGATGGGCCGTTGAAAATATTATTCGTTGGGGGTGATTTTTATCGCAAAGGTGGCGATATATTGCGCGACGCCTTCCGGCAGTTGCCGCCTGGCCGCGCAGAACTGCACATGGTAACCCGTACTCAGCTGGAACCGGAAGCCAATGTATATGTATATAACAATTTTCAGCCCAATTCGCCGGAGCTGATAAAACTGTATCAAACCGCAGACGTTTTTGTTTTGCCTACAAAAGCGGAAGCGTTTGGCATTGCGGCCGTAGAAGCCAGTGCCGCCGGTTTGCCGGTTGTGGCAACGGCCGTTGGCGGCGTGCCAGACATTGTTGTTGCCAATGAAACCGGATTTCTGGTAGAACCGGGTGATGTATCAGCTCTGGCAAGCTGTTTGCACCAGTTAGTTGAAAACCCGCACCTTCGGCGGCAGTTGGGGCAGGGGGCACGCCAGCGCGCAGAGCAGTATTTTGATGCCCGGCGCAATGCGGCGCATATTCTTGAACTCTTGCAGACAACAGTTGCAAGAAACAATCATTTATGAAAAAGTTAGCGAATTATTCCAGGCTGTTTTTGCTCTTTATCCTGGTAGGGTGCACGGCAACGGCTTTGGACTCAGAAAATCCCGCAGAGCAGTTACCAGCGCCTACCGCATTCCATTTCTTCCAAGAACGTCAGGGGCTTCCTTCGAATGCAGCCGAAGGGGGAGAACATTCTTCCGGCGTGCCCACCGTAGCCAACCTGTTCATAGAGCGCAATACACCGACGCCAAAACCGTCGGCTACGCCAGTGCCACCTTCTTCACCCTCAGTGGCAATAACCGCCGCTCCAGATAAGGCGAACCTGTTTACTCACTATGTATTCGACGATGTTTTAAACGATAACTGGGAAATTGTGGAGGGCATAGGCGCAACTGTAGATATGTCTAGCAATTTTCGCATCTTAGACGGGGAGCGTTCCATCGCATTTACGCCTGGGGAAGATTTTTCTACCCTTTTTTTTACCGTTAAGCCGGATTCAACGATGGTTTATCCCTCTGAAAAGGTGTTGGCGGTTAACTTTTGGATTAACGGCGGCGATGATTATATCCAGCTAGACCAGTTGGCTCTCTCCGTTATCGGCAGTAATAATTACAAATATTGGCGACCTGATGACGATTCGGTGCAACTTCCCCGAGGAGAATCTTTCTCCGAAACAAGGCTTTATTTTTTAGGACTAAACCGATCGGTTCCACCCAACACCTGGGTAGAAATATATTTGCAAATCGACACGCTGATTTACGATCCAGACTACAGCTATGTTGTCGGGTTTTACCTGAAAAACGACCTGGGTTTTAGAAATACGGTTTATGTTGATAACGTGAATCTAGTCTTGCTGGAAGATCCGGTCACTTTAGAAACAGTTCCAGCCGTTACCGCACGCACGCCCACACCATCGCGTACGGCCGTTCCCACTATAACGTCTGCAGAACCAGAAGCGACGATTACAGGTACGGCCGTTGCCACCCCCACCATTACCCCCACGCCCACCGAAACAGCCGAAACCGAAGTTTGTGTTGTTTCCCCACCATCGGACTGGGTCCAATACAGCATTCAATCCGGTGACAACATTGCAACCCTCGCCTTCGACCGCGGTGAATCGGCCGAATTTGTGCTCGCCGTCAACTGCTTCAGACCTGGCGTCGTTCTAAGCATAGGTCAGGTGATCTGGCTGCCCCCAGCACCTTAGTAAACTTCGTAACCTGCTCGATTTATAGTCGAGGCACGCTTTTTACGCAGCGCCTGTGTGAACCTTGCTTGGAATTGGACCCGCAACCGTGCCCAATCCCCAGAATTTAACCAGAAAAACCAGCCCAAAGCGGCGCTCGGAGGAAAACGCTTGAAACATATATTTTTCTTGATTGCACTAACGGCCGTTCTCCTGCTCACTTCATGCCAATCCGATCTAGATTTTGGTGAAGCCGCCAGTGCCAGCGATACTCATGAGGTCGATCTCCCCCTCATCATGAATCCCTTAACCCCGGCCAATGCCACCTGGGCCTTCGAGGAAACGTTTGACGGAGATCCGACAGCACCGTCCCAGGCGCTTCTGCCCCAAAATTTTGGTTATGCGGTCACCCACCGCACGCATCCCTCGGTGCACATCGACCCATTTAAAACCTACCCGGCCGACCACGGCCATGACTGTATGGGGCCAGACCCGGCCATATCGCCGCTGCCTCAGCACGACGTCAGCACATCCCATCTGAGCAACAGCACTTTCCCCGATGAAAGCTTCTTCATTTGTAAAGACCACATGATGTCCTCGATGGGCGATGTGGAAGGCTATTCCGTAACGGCCTTCTGGCCCCGGCAGGAATTTGAGTTTAGCTATGGCGGGGTTCTGGAATTTGATGTCAATATCAACGACAACCACCCCCGCAGCTGGTTCGAAGTGATGATTGTGCCCCGAGCGGAGTTAAAAACCGGGGCCGCGCCGTGGTTCTTGCCGATTGATGAAAATTACCCCAAAGATCGCCTCGTTTTCAAATTCGACTTTACAATGAAACGCTATATCCAGGTGGGAACCGGCGCGCTTGACCCAGAGGGCATCACGGCCGAAGGCTCAGATTGGCAAGCCTGGCGCAGCGCCTACCCCAATGATCCCGCCAACGATGATCGCCGCATTCGCCGCACCATGCGCGTTTTTATCGAAGGGCACCAAATCACCTGGTCCATCGAAAAGGCAGATGGCACCTTCGATGACCTGGTTGTGCCTTTGCCCGATGGACTGCCTTTCACGCAAGGCTTGGTTGTCTTTAAAACCCATGCCTACACGCCAGAAAAAGAAGGGAATTTCAGCACCTACACCTTCCACTGGGACAACATCCGCTTTTCCGGGCCGGTCGTAGGCCGCTATGAAGCGTTCGACGCCAGCGACGTCGTCTATTTGCAGGCCAACGGTGACCGCGCCATCGGCGAATTGGAAATGGTAACTATCGACCTGCCGCACATCGGTGCCGAGCCGGTGCTGTTTGGCCAGGTGCACAGCCCCAAGCAGGGGCAGGTGCTGCTCAGCATCAACGGCGGGCCGCAAATTGTGGTCAACCCGTATGATTACAATCCCGGCACATGCTCCTCCACCGGTTGGAAATCCTTTCAGCTGCCGCTCGACGAGGGGTGGCTGGTGCCTGGCACCAACACGTTTACCTGGACCATTGGCCCACGGCCGTCTTGCGCCGAAGATTGGTTGTGGGATGGGTTCTCCATTAAAGGCCTGGAGCTAAATTTCGAACTGGAAGAGTGACCCTATGAACCATCGCCCCCACCTTCTTTTTATCCTGGCTGGCCTGTTTTTCGCCAGCTGGCTCACCGCCTGCCAGCAGGCCAGTGACGATACGGGCAGCAATCCTGCGCCGACAGTTCAGGCCCTGGCCGCCACTCGCGCTCTTGAATCAGAAGAGGCCGCCGAGGTACCGCCAACGGCAACGGCCGTTCCCACCCCCGAATCCGCCGCTGACGAACCCTCTGCGCAGGCTACGGCCGTACTGCCCACCATCACCATCAACCTCGCCGCAGACGCCAGCCCGGTAAACCCCCTGCTGCTGGGTACCAACATCCCCGCCTGGCTGGGCAAAGACCGGCTGGACAACGACCTGTTCCAAAGCCGCACCCTGGGCGCAGGCGTCAGCCTGATTCGTATACCCGGCGGCAGCTGGAGCAACTCCTACGATTGGCTGGCCTGCGAACGCGGCGGTGAAGGCATTGATGAAACGGCCGAATGCTACTGGCCCTGGGCCGCCCGCCCCACCGACTTCCTCAACTTCCTGCGCGATACCGGCCTGGAAGGCATGTACACCATTAACATGAACGGCACCGCCCAGGAAGCCGCCGCCCTCGTCGCCTTCTTCAATGGCGCGGTCGACGATGACACCGTCATTGGCGTCGACGTGCGCGGCCGCGATTGGGGTACGGTGGGCGACTGGGCCACCCTGCGCCGCGAGAACGGCAACCCGGAACCGCTTGGCATTCGTTACTTTGAAATTGGCAACGAAGTGTACGCGGGCCAACCCGGCATGGGCACCGAATGTGATTTTGGCTGGGAAGAGGTGTGGACCTGCGACGGCACCGAGTACGTTAACGGCATTGGCAGCGGCAGCGAGCGCCGGGAAGGTTTCCTGGAATATCGCGAAGCGATGCAGGCCGTCGATCCCACCATTTTGGTTGGTGCGGTGGGCATTACCTACCAGGGCGAGTGGAACAACTGGGGCAACGAAGTGATTGCCGCCGCCGGTGAGGCGATGGATTTCTACATCATCCACCACTACGGCTTTTTTACCACCCCGGCCACCTTTGCCGAGGCGCTGGCCGAGCCAACCACCACCTGGCCCGCCGTCATGGCCGATGTGCAGGCGGCGTTTGAGGAGTATGCCAACGGCCGTAATATCCCCATCGCCATCACCGAATACAACCTCTTCTCCGTGCAAGACCAGGACAACACTCAGCTCATGACCCGCCTGGTCAACGCCCTCTACACCGCCGACACGGTTGGGCAAATGATGCGCAGCGGCGTCGAAATCGCCGCCCAGTGGAATCTGGCCAATGGGCAGGCAGGCAACGGCACCGATTACGGCCTGTTTCATGCCGACACCTACAACCCCTATCCGCAGTATTACACCTACACCCTCTGGTCGCGCTTTGGCAGCGAGATGCTGCCCGCCGCCAGCTCGCTGCCGGCCGACACCACCCTCAGCGTCTACGCCGGTCGGATCGATGAAAACACCATCTCCATTTTGGCCATCAACAAAACGGCCGATCCGCTCACCACAACCATCCAGCTGGAAAATGGCCCGGCCATCACCGGCGGCCTGGTCGATGTACTGACGGGTGAAGCCCTCGAAGCCCAAATCATCACCTTCAACGGCCAAAGCCTCCCATCCCCCGACCTTTCCAACGCGCCTTCGCTGCCGCTGGAGATCACGGATGGACCCTTCTCGTACACCTTTGCGCCATACTCGGTGACCCTGCTGCGGCTGTCGCTGGATTCCTGACGTTAGACGTCAGGCCAACAGTAAGTCAATCAAGGCAAACTTAGCGAGTTGGAACACCACAAGTAGGAACACTCCATGTACGAAGTTGGATTTATCGTTGAACAAGCCCTGGGTCATGTGACACACGGCGAAAATTTGCGCCAAAACGTGCCCGCCGACCCGGAAATCAAGGCGCGGTGGGCGCTGCCCGCCTGGCAAACCACCGGCCTCATGGCCAAAATCCCCGTCTACAAAAGCAACTGGACCGTGCAGGCGGGCCTCCAGGCGCGGCAGGCCATCGCCCGCTGGCAGCGTGAAGCGCCGGTCGATGGCCTCTTTTTCCATACCCAGGTGCCCGCCGTGCTGGCCCAAAAGTGGCTGCACCACATTCCCACCATCCTCTCGCTGGACGCCACGCCCCGGCAGTACGACCGGCTCGGTGCGTATTACGCCCACGAAACCGGCCCGTCCTGGCTGGAGCAGAAGAAATACGAACTCAACGTCTCCTGTTACCGGGCGGCCAGCCACCTGGTCACCTGGTCGGCCTGGGCCAAACAGGGGCTGATTGACGAATATTTTGTGCCCGCCGACAAAATCACGGTGATTCCGCCTGGGGTGAATACGGCCGAATGGTCTCCCCCATCCCCCAATCCCCACAATAAATCCGGCCCGGTCAAAATTCTGTTTGTCGGGGCCAACCTGGAGCGCAAAGGCGGCCTGCTGCTGCTGGAAGCGTTCCGCCAGCTGCGTGCCGAATCACTGCTGGCCAACCTGGAGCTGCACCTGGTCACCCGCGAGGCCATCGCCGCCGAACCGGGCGTGCACGTCTACCACCAGATGCAGCCCAACAGCGCCGAACTCAAGCAGTTGTTCCACCAAAGCGACATCTTCTGCCTGCCCACCTTTGGCGACTGCCTGCCAATGGTGCTGTCGGAGGCGGGCGCGGCGGGCTTGCCGCTGGTTTCTACCGATGTCGCCGCCATTCCTGAGATTGTGCGGCACGAAGAAACCGGGCTGCTGGTACCGCCCCACAACACGGAAGCGCTGACCGCCGCGCTGCGGCAGCTCATCCTGAACCGGGAGCAGCAGCTGGCGTACGGCCGTAATGCCCAGCAATTAATCCAGCGTGACCACGACGCACCGACAAACGCCGTGCGCTTGCTCACCCTGCTCAAAGCCAAAATCAACGAGGCAAAACACACCTGATGAATGACGTCCTGCTCACCGTGTCGGGCAATATCCCGGCCGACATTGACGCCCAAATTGCCGCCGGGCAACGGCCGTTGGCCGACTACATCGCCATGGCCCACACCTTCCAGGCCGACCTGATCGATTACCAGGCGGCGCGCCAGCAGGCGGGGCGCATCGGCCGTCTCATCGAAAAGCTGGCCGGAGCCAACGCCCTGCTGGCCTGGGCCTGCTACCAAAAGCGCCGCAGCTACCGCGTCATTTTCACCGATGGCGAGCAAATCGGCATTCCTTTCGCCACCCTGCTGAAGTTTGCCAATGGGAGGAAACGGCCGCTGCACTTCTCCATCGGTCACATCCTCTCCGTGGGCAAAAAAATGCGCTTCTTCGACCGGCTCAACATCCAGACCCACATCGACCGCTTTTTTGTCTATGCCACCTGGCAAAAACAG
>CAUJGI010000182.1 GCA_963169155.1 Chloroflexota bacterium | reverse complement strand
GGCCATTTTGGCGTCGAAATCGGCCTGGTCCTTGCCAAAAACCAGCCCGGTCATGAGGGAACGGCGCACGTCTGAAGGTTGACGGCCGTTCCCCACCAACAGCTCATCCAGCAGCGCCGATCGCTCGGCAAACGTCTTGGGTGGAATGTAGACCCCGTTCCACTCGGTGGCATATGTGGCCACCAGGGGCAGCGTCCGTTTAGGACCATTGCCGCCGATGAGGATGGGCGGACCGCCGGGCCGCCGCGGGCGGGGCAGCAGCACGGCATCATGCAGCTGGTAATACTCCCCAGCAAAATCCAGCGGTTCGTCCTTTTGCAGCAGGTGGCTGATAATTTGCAGACCTTCTTCGAAGCGAGCGAAACGGCCGTCCATATCCAGCAGCTCCCAGCTGTAGTTGTGGTGTTCCCGCTCCTGCCAGCCCGCGCCGAGACCGAGATGGAGACGGCCGTTGGACAAATCATCCACCGCGCTGGCCATACGTGCTGTCATCGTTGGCTGGCGGAACGAAACCGGCGAGACCATCGGGCCGAACTCAATGCGGCTGGTATGGCTGGCCAACCAGGTCAGCGACACCCACAGCTCCAGCGACTCCTTGTCTGGCGGATTGGCATTCGTGTAATGATCCGAACGGTACAGCCCGACAAAACCTAAATCCTCCACGGCGCGGGCAATGCGCTGCCAGCGCTCCCACGTTAAACCATTTTGCCCTTCCAGCATAATCGCAACTTCAAGCATCGTTTTCTCCTGGATGCTAGTGGCTGGTTGCTGGTGGCTAGTTGAGATCACCCACCACGAACAATTAGCCACCAGCCACTAAAATAAAAACGCCCACGCTAAGAGTTAGCCTGGGCGTTTATCAAAATCACGTGATGGGTGATTAGTTCATGTGCGGCAGAATCTGGGCCACGATGCGGTCTTTGGGCAGCGCACCGGTGATGCGCTCGACTACCTGGCCGCCCTTAAACAGCATCAAAGTGGGGATACCCACAATGCCGTAGCGGCCGGGCACCATTGGGTTGTCGTCCACATCCATCTTGCCCACTTTAATCTTGTCGCCATATTCCTCAGCAATCGCTTTGACGGACGGGGCGATCATGCGGCAGGGGCCACACCAATCGGCCCAAAAGTCCACTAAAACGGGCATATCGGAATCTAAAACTTCGTTTTGAAAGCTGCTGTCAGTAATTTCTACAGGGGTTGCCATAATTTCTTGCTCCTTGCATTTGGATTGTTTCACACCGTAGGCGTGTACATATTTCGCTTGTCTTCTCTTAGATGACTTTTATTAGATTTGGTTACGCAGTAATTTCTTACCAACGAGTTTAACGAAACCGTTTGGGCTGTCAAGCAAAAAAGCCTACAATTACCCAATTACAAAATTACCCAATTTCCCAAAACCTGACAGGGGTGAACAATGTTAAACACCAGCACATTTCTGATTACCAACGGCCGTATCGTCACCTGGGCCGATCCCAATGAGATTCTTGAAAATGGGGGGATTTTGGTGGAAGACGGTCGTATCACCACTATTGGCAGTTCGGCCGACCTGATAGCCGCCCATCCCGACCTGGAGCAGCTCGACGCGGGCAACCAACTGGTGATGCCCGGCAACATCTGCGCCCACACCCACTTTTACGGCGCGTTTGCCCGCGGCATGGCCATTCCCGGCGCGCCGCCCAAAGATTTCCCGGACATTTTGGAGCGGCTTTGGTGGCGGCTGGACCGCGCTCTGTTTGATCTGGACACGCAGTACAGCGCCCTCGTTTGCCTGGTGGATGCCATCAAACACGGTACCACTACCCTGGTAGACCATCACGCCAGCCCCAGCGCCCTCAACAATTCGTTGGACATGATTGCCGACGCGGTCGAGAAGGCCGGGGTGCGCGCTGCCCTCTGCTACGAAGTGACCGACCGCAACGGGCCGGAAGAGGCGGAAGCGGGCATTGGCGAAAACGTGCGTTTTTTGCACTCGCTCAAGGAGCGCAACAGCGAGCTGCTGGCGGGCACCTTTGGCCTGCACGCCGCCCTTTCCCTGAGCGACGAGACGCTGGCCAACTGCGTCGCCGCTGCCGCCAACCTGGACACCGGCTTCCACATCCACGTCGCCGAGCATGAGGTTGATGAGTACGATTCGCTGTTCAAGTATGGTCAGCGGGTGGTGCCGCGCCTGGCGGAAGCGGGCATTTTGGGGCCAAAAAGCATCGTGGCCCACGCCGTACATGTCGATGCCGTTGAGAAAAACATCTTGCGTGAGACGGGCAGCTGGGTGACCCACCAGCCGCGCAGCAACATGAACAACGCCGTCGGCGCGGCGGACATCGAGGGGATGCTGCGGCTGGGGATTCCGGTGTGCCTGGGCAATGACGGCTTTAGCAACAACATGTGGGCCGAGTGGAAGATGGCGTACCTGATGCACAAGCAGGTCCACCGCGACCCACGCCGGGCCAACGGCATGGACATTGTGCAGATGGCCATCACCAACAATGCGGCGCTGACGGAGATGTTCTGGCCGGGGAAGAAAATCGGCCGTTTGGTCGAGGGCGCGGCGGCGGACATCATCTTCGTCGATTACCACGCCACCACACCGCTGAGCGCGGGCAATCTGCCCTGGCACATCATCTTTGGCTT
>CAUJGI010000181.1 GCA_963169155.1 Chloroflexota bacterium | reverse complement strand
ATCGCCCAGGTGAACCGAGCCAAACTGCCCACTCGGCACTGGTCCCGCCACTCTGGCCCAACTGCCAAACTGCCCCAACTCACCTTCCGACCCGTTTTGCCACAAGAAAAGTTTGATACCATCATACGTCAGCAGATCCACGGTACCATCTTGATTAAAATCGGCCGTCGCTGAAGCCCAACCGCCGCCACTCGGCACCTCCTGGGCGGCAAAACGGCCGTTGCCATTATTCTGCCACAGGGTTGCCCCGCCAAACGCCGTAAACTCCGCCTCGGTGCGCCGGTTGTGCAGCACCACGTCCAGGTCGCCATCGTTGTCCACGTCGGCCAGGCTGGTGCGGTTGTGGAACGTGCCCGTCCGGTCCGTCGCCAGCAGACTAAAGTAGTAGATGGCCAGCCCCCCGGC
This sequence comes from Chloroflexota bacterium, assembly GCA_963169155.1. Classification (GTDB taxonomy): domain Bacteria; phylum Chloroflexota; class Anaerolineae; order Promineifilales; family Promineifilaceae; genus Leptofilum. Next base: position 2,671 of record CAUJGI010000181.1, on the reverse strand, counting down.
CACAACAGCCAGGATCAGCATAGATCTTATCAACAGAGTCAGGTAAGGGTTTCGCGGCGCGCGGTGGGTTTGGTGGGTCATGGAATGGTTCTCCAGAGTGGAGTTTACCCTGGAACGCTTTCTTTATGGTTTACGGCCGTAGATTGGTCCAATTTTCACCCCCCACCCTAACCCTCCCCCTAGCAGGGGGAGGGAATCCGGCTCCCTCTCCCTGGCAGGGAGAGGGCTGGGGTGAGGGTCTAGGTGGCAAATTTATTCAAATTCGGCAATGGCGGCGCGGCCCACCATTTCCAGCGCCGTGTCGCCCGACGGCGGCTGCATGGCCCCCGCCCGCACATCGCGGAAGTAACGCTCCAGCGGCAGCGCCTTGGTGATGCTGCTGCCCCCGGCGATGCGCAGCGCCTGGTCGGTCACCGTGTTGGCCGTCTCCGTCACCATTGTCTTGGCCGCGGCCAGGCGCGCCGACATCTGTTTGCGGTCCTCGTCCTTGCCGGTCCACTCCGCTGCCACGTCAAACAGCAGCGAGCGAGCGGCTTGCAGGGCAACGTCAATTTCGCCAATTTGCCGCTGGATTTTGGGCAGCGTGGCAATCGGTTTTCCCAGCGCCGTCGGCACCCGCTCCAGGGCAAACTGGATGACGCGGTTACGCGCCGCCAGCGCCGCGCCGAGGTAAATGGTTGACATAATCATCGGGAACCAGACGTTGGGCTTGGCTTTGGCATCACCCCGGTCAATGACGTAGTTTTGCGGGATACGCACATCGTTAAAGACCACATCGTGGCTGTCGCTGGCGCGCAGGCTGAGCGAATCGCTCCAGGTGGTAATCCATTCGACGCCGGGCATGTTTTGTTCGACCAGCACCACGGCCCCCTCGCCTGCCAGATCGACCCGAACCAACATGTGGGTGAGGTGTTTGCCGCCGGTGGACCAGGTTTTACGGCCGTTTACCACCCACCCGTCGCCATTTTCGGCCGGAACGGCCGTTGTGGCGGGCAAGCCTCCCCGCGACGGACTGCCCAGCGCCGGTTCGCTGGCAATCGAGTTGAACAGCGCGCCGCTGGCTGCCAGGCGGCAAAACGTTTCGTACCACGCGCCGTCCCAATTGCGCACTTCCCGCTCGTGGCCAAAAATGTGCACCTGCATCCCGGCCACGATGGCCGTAGAGGTACTGCCCTGGGCCAGCGCCAGCTGTGCCGCCACGCAGTCACGCAAGGAGAGGCCAAAACCGCCAAACTCACGCGGCACGCTGATCCCCAGGTAGCCCGATTCTTTTAACGCGGCCACATCTGCCGCAGGCAGCGCGCCTGCTTTGTCGGCCTCATCGGCCCGGCTGGCAAATTGTTCAGCAAGGGCGGTGGCGATGGAAACGGCCGTTGCCGCATTCTTTTCTTCACGTTTTCCAGAGTCATTTATCATTTGTTCCATAAAAAAGATTCTAACCACAATCTTCATCCCCCGCCACCGGATACAATAGGGCCACAGAGAACACAGGTGTTGGTAACTGGTGGCTAGTGATTAGTACCAGCCACACTTTCAAGGGAGACTTCATGAGTGGACTCACCACCACAGATAAAAATTTGTAGCCCGATTTGGTAAATCGGGCGGCGATTTACCAAATCGCCCTACATTTACCCAGGGGTTAATATGACAAATTGGAACAAACGCAAACGATTAGAAGCGGTTATCAACGGTGAAACACCAGACCGGGTGCCGGTGGCCCTATGGCGGCACTGGCCGGGCGACGATCAGGATGCACCCGCCCTGGCCGCCGCTCATCTGAAATGGCAGCAGGATTACGATTGGGACGTGCTGAAAGTAGGCCCCGCCAGCAGCTACTCGGTGGTGGATTGGGGCGTAAAGGATCGCTGGGTGGGCCACATTGAGGGCACCCGTGAATACACCCACCGCCCAATCCGGCAAGCCGAAGATTGGGCCAAATTACGACCGCTCGATCCCCGCAAAGGTATGTTGGCCACGCAGTTGGAAACATTGCGCCTGGTCAAAGAAGCCGTCGGCGACAGCGTGCCGCTGTTGGCCACGGTCTTTGCCCCGCTGTCCCAGGCCAAACATTTGGCCGACAACGAGCCGATGCTCACCCACCTGCGCCGCCAGCCGGAGCTGTTCCGCCAGGGCCAGGAAACGATTGTGGAGAGCACGCTGCACTTCATCGAGGCGGCCAGGAAGATTGGCATTGACGGCATTTTTTACGCCATCCAGCACGCCCGCTACCCGCTGCTGAGTCGGGCCGAGTATGAGGAGTGGGGACGGCCGTTCGATCTGCAAATCCTTAACGCCACCCAGGATTTATGGCTCAACATGGTCCACCTGCACAGCACCGACGTGATGTTTGACCTCATCGCCGCCTCCCCGGTGCCGCTGCTAAACTGGCACGACCGCGAAACCGGCATCACCCTGCGCGATGGCTTGCAGCAGTTCCGCGGCGCGGCCAGCGGCGGCATCGATCACTGGACGCTGCACCAGGAATCGCCCGAAAACACGATTGCCGAAGCCAAAGATGCGATTGTGCAGGTGAACGGCCGTCGCCTCCTGCTGGGCACCGGCTGCGTGGCCATGACCACCACCCCCCTGCGTAACATTCGCGCCCTGCGCGAGTCGGTAGGACAGTGAACGGTGAACAGTGAACTGCTTACCAATTACCACAGCAATTCTC
>CAUJGI010000180.1 GCA_963169155.1 Chloroflexota bacterium | reverse complement strand
GTGGCTGATTTGGATGGAGATGGGGAGAAGGAGATTTTGTTTGCGTCTTATGACGGCCGTCTCCACGCCTTCTGGCTGGACAAAACAGAACATCACAACTGGCCCTACAACGTGAGCAATACCGGCCCCGGCATCCGCTTCGCCTCCGAACCGGTGGTGGCCGACCTGGATAATGACGGCTTTGCCGAAGTGATTTTTGCCTCGTGGCCGCAAAAAGGGAGCAATTACGTGGGCAAGCTGCATGTTTTGAACTACCAGGGCACGATGTTGTACGAGATCAATCTGCCCGCCCCGTTTGGCGGCACCAACTGGAACGGCGCGATGGCCGCGCCCACCCTGGCCAACATCGATGCCGACGCGGATTTGGAACTGGTAATAAACACGGCCCACTCCGGCGTGGTGGCCTACGATTTGCCGGGCACGGCCAATGCCCGCGTGTTATGGGGCACGGGGCGAGGCAACTATCAGCGCACCGGCTCATTTTTGCTGGGGTCGCTGGATGGCTCCTGGTTGGGCGTTAACAACAGTCTGCCCGGCGCGGGGGATACCGTCACGGTCAAAATCACCCTCAAAAATCCGGGGCCAACGCTGCCCAGCGTCTCGCTCACCAGCACCATTCCCGGGCAGGTGAGCTACGCAGGTGGCCTGTCGGCCAGCAGCGGCACGCCGACGTATGGGTCGGGGCAGGTGAGCTGGTCGGGCGCAGTGCCCGCCGGGGTGCCGGTGACGGTTCAGTTCAACGTGACGGTCAATGCCGGGGTGATGGTGCCGACGCCGATTGGGTTTACGGCCGTTCTCGACGACGGTGAAGGCAATCAAGAATCGCTCTCGCTGACGGTGATTGCCAACGGCTTGCCGACATACCTGCCTTTTGTGGCGCGGCCTTGAGGTGATTACAGCGTCATTTCAATGCCGGGGTCGGGTTTGGCCTGGGCGAGTTTGATTTTAACAAACAGCCACGGCGCGTAGTACGTCACCCACAGCGTGAGCAGGGCGTAGCGCAGCAGGCGCAGCGGCAGCGCCAGCCACAGCGGATCGTCGGGGAAGAGCTGGCCCAGCCCGGCCCAAATGGCTCCAGCTACCACAATGCCCAGCAGGTAGCGCGCCGCCCGCTGCCAGATGGGGCCATCGACCAAAAAGCGAACGCGGCTGCGCTCCAGCACCAGGCCAATGCCCGCGCCGAGCAGGCTGGATACGGCCGTTACAAAACTCTCCACACTATCCAACTCCGCATCCGAGATACGGCTGGCCCAGGGCACGCTGGTGTCTGGATCGCCAATGATGAGCCGGACGATGAGGTAAACGGCCGTGAAAAAGATTGGCAGCAGTATCACCCCCATCAATCGTTGGCCCAAAATGCGCTTGCTAAAACTCGTCATGTACCGCTTTTGCCAGACCAGATACCCCAGCAGCACCAGCACACTAACGCCAAACCCGGCCAGCACATCATGCACAAAATGCACGCCCAAATAAACGCGGCTCAGGCCCATCAGCCCAATCATCACAAATGCGACCAGCCAGGCCCAGCGCCGCCGCAGCCAGGTGGCAAAAAAGAGGTAGGTAATCGTCGCTCCCTGGGTATGTCCGCTTGGCACGCCATAGCTGCTTTCAAACGCTTTCTCCACGGCTGGCTCCAACCAAAACGGCCGTGGCCCGCGAAAACTATGTTTTAACAGCGGATTAAACAGATTGGCCACCAAAAAAACATAAGCAAACGCACGCCCCGCCTCCTTATGCACACTCCAATAAACCAAAGGCAGCAGCGCCAGGTAAAACTCTTCAATCCCCAGCGTACTGATAAATTGAAAAAACGATTCTAACTGGGGGAACGTTGATTGCAGCCAGTGGGTGGCATCCAGACCAAACTGAAAAAGAGGATCCATTTATCAACTCCAAATGGGCAAAGCCGCACCATAACCCTGCTGACCAGCAGCAGGGCAGCGGTTTGGGCCAGGGTTGCAGGCGAAAATACACCAAATAGATGAGAGATTAAGAAAAACCCACTGTTATCGATGTGGGAATCACTCATTTGTTACTATCATAGATCGGAAATAAAAGCACCATCTGTCCTGTTGGGCAACAGGTTTGGCTGACATGTTGATCTTATTCCCATCTTCCCGCAACCATTGTAACCCTGTCCCAACCAATCCGACAAGCTGTTTTTGTGTAAAACTGGTGCCACCTTTACAATCTGTATTCACAATTTACAATGAAGGAAATCATCGGCGCTTGATTTGTTCTTGCTGAGATTGGGCCAATCTTCTTGCGGATTAAAAATTAATTCGGGTAACTGTTGTAGGGCGATTTTGTAAATCGCCTGGACGATTTGCAAAATCGTCCCACAATGCTTACCTGATTATTTTCTTAAACTACAACAAGATTGACCTAATCTGAAAAACGGAAAGTTATTTCTAGGCGGTTACTAGGCGCTTCTGGGCCGTGATTTACCCGACACAAACATGCTACTTTACGCAGTGGCTGACTCCATGAGCCGGACTGCGTCACCACTTTCTGGAGGACAATATGACTATTCGCATTCTCGTAATTGAAGATGAGGAACGCATTCGACAATTTTTGCAGCGCGGTTTGAGCTTTGAGGGCTACCGGGTGGATACGGCCGCAGATGGCCAAACTGGCCTGGAACTGGCCCGTGAAAACCCGCCGGACCTGGTTTTGCTGGACCTGATGCTGCCGGGCATGGACGGCATTGAAGTGTGCCGCCGCCTGCGCGCCGTGAGCGATTTACCCATTTTGATGCTCACCGCCAAGGAAACCATCGAAGACCGCGTGACCGGGCTGGATGCCGGGGCGGACGACTACCTGGTGAAGCCCTTTGCCTTTGACGAGCTGATGGCCCGTGTGCGGGCCTTGCTGCGCCGGTCTCAACCGACGCAGCCGCAGGTGTACCGCTTTGCCGACCTGGAACTGGATACGGGCACGCGGCAGGGGCGTCGCGACGGCCGTATCTTCGACCTCACCGCCAAAGAGTACGAACTGCTAGAGCTGTTCCTGCGCCACCCGCGCCAGGTGCTCACCCGCGACCTCATTTTTGACCGCGTCTGGAATTACGACTTTGGCGGTGAAAGCAACATTATTGAAGTGTACGTGCGCTACCTGCGCCAGAAAACTGAGGAAGGCGGCCTGTCTCGCCTGATTCATACCGTGCGTGGCATCGGTTACGTGCTGCGCGAAGAGTCATAAAAATTGTCCATTCAAAACCGTCTGCTCCTTGTCTACACCTCCATTTTTATGGTCGCGTTTGTGCTGTTTGCTGCCATTGTGTATTTGCTGCCGCGCAACCGCATCAATCAGGAAGTAGACATGGACCTGCGGGCCCTGGCCACCGAGTTGCAGGCGGCCGATTTGATCCCCGTCGGCGGCCGTGGTATTCGCATTGGTATTGATGAAGATTTGGATAACCTGGAAACGGCCGCTTCCTTCTTCATGGTGCTGGATGTTGATGGCCAGATTACCCTCCAGTCGCAAAACCTGGCCTCCCTGGAGCCTGCCCTGCTGGACGAAACGGCCCTGCACGACCGGGAAACGCTCAACTACGTCATTCGTGAAGATAGTAC
>CAUJGI010000179.1 GCA_963169155.1 Chloroflexota bacterium | reverse complement strand
CGCTCAACCTGCTGCGCGCCGCCGAGGCAGCGGGCAACCCTGACCGGGTCATTCTCTTTGGCTCTACCTCCAAAATCACTTTTGCCGGGGCGGGGGTTGGTTTTATGGCCAGCAGCGTGGCCAATGTAGCTTACCTGAATGAGCTTACCGGCTTCCAGTCGATTGGCCCCAACAAGGTGGAGCAGTATCGGCACGTCAAGTTCATCAACAGCTATCCCGGCGGGCTGGATGGCCTGATGCGCGATCATGCCGCCCTGCTGCGGCCCAAGTTTGAGGCGGTGCAGGAGGTGTTGACGCGGGAATTGGGGGACGGCCGTTACGCCACCTGGACCCATCCCCAGGGCGGCTACTTTGTCAGCCTGGATACCCTCTGCCCGGTCGCCGACCGCGTGGTAGAGCTGGCCAAAGGCGCAGGCGTGGCCCTTACCCCGGCAGGCGCAACCTACCCCCACGAAATAGACCCCAACAACAGCAACATTCGCCTCTCCCCCAGCCGTCCGCCCGTCGCCGAAGTGGCCCAGGCGATGGAGGTGGTGGCCCTCTGTGTAAAGATTGCGACGTTGGAGTATGATGCGCCGGGGTAGGGTGGGGAAGTAAAAAGTGAAAAGTGAAAAGTGGCAAGTGGGCAGGTGGCAAGTAAAAAGTGAAAAGTGAAAAGTGGGCAGATGAACGAGTAGGAGATTGGCCCACAATGCCTGATTTTAAGCCCTGTTGGTTAGCCCAGCAGGGCTTTCACATTTAGCGGGCCAGGTTACCATTCACCTGCCACCTGCCACCTGCCACCTGCCACCTGCCACCTGCCACCTGCCACCTGCCGCGTGAAAATTCCCTGAACTTACCCCTTTCCTGCTAGACATAACACACAGATCGTTTACAATGGGGCGCTGATGAAACGATCTCGTTTGCTTTTTGGCCTGAGTTTGGTTGTGTGGAGCCTGCTGGTGGGCTGTCAGCTCCAGTTTGATTTGGAGCCGCTGCCCACGCGGGTGCAGGCGATCAATTTGCCAGGGACTTCAACGCCCGCAACACCTATCCCGGTGACCTTTACGCCGATGCCGCAAACGGCCGTTGCCCAAAACTCCCAACTCGTTCAATCCGGCGGGTTGAACAGCCTGCCTGCCGCCAACACGCCGCTGCCCATACCCACCAACACCCCGGTGACGCCCACCTCAACCCCAACGGCGACGCCCACCGAAACCCCCATTGGCACGCCCACCCCGGTTATAAAACCGCTCAACGAATACGCCCTGGACGAAGTGATTCCTTACCAGGCATTTCCCGTCCCGGCGGGCAACAACGGCTGGGGTATGCATTGGATGCCCACCGTCAGTCAGGAGCGCGGCGTGGTGGACCAATTTGTGGCTGAAGCGGTGCGGATGCACATCAAGTGGGTGGTTTTTCTGAATGAAGGCACGCAAATTGGCGACAACGACTACCTGGTCGAGCGGCTGGTGGCCAGCGGCATTATGCCCGTGATGCGCTTGTACCGCTCCGGCGTGCTGCCTTACGATGGCAATATCGGCCCGATGGTGGCCCACTACCGCGCCAGGGGCGTTTATTACTTCCAGCTGTACAACGAACCCAACGTGAACGTGGAAAATCACCAGAGCTTTGCCAATCCCAACCAATATGCCCGCGCCTGGGCGTCGGCGGCGCGGCAGGTGATTGCCAATGGGGGGTTGCCGGGGATTGGGGCATTGAGCCCCGGTGGGGAGTACAACCACTACGACTTTCTCAGCCGGACGCTGCAAGCGATCAAGTTCAACGGCGATGAAACACTGCTAAACCGGACGTGGCTGTCGGTGCACAACTATCACGGCACACGGCCGTATGACGATCCCGACGGCTTTCTGCTCTTCCGCAAGTACGACGAAATTGTGCAGAGTCATATAGGCCGTTCCCTGCCGATGATTGGCACCGAAGGCGGTTCCTACAGCCCGGATCGCACTGTAGAAGTTGAGCTGATCCGCTACCAATACACCTACATGCGCGATGCCGAGCCGTACTTCCTGGCCTTCAGCTACTGGCTGCTGGCCAACAGCGCTGGCGGTGCCCACGACAGCACCTGGGAATGGCAGGCGCTCTTCAAACCCGGCTTTGTCCACCCCGCCATCACCGAATTTTTCTACAAAAACTCCCGCTAAACGCAACACCACCACGTCATGCCCGCGAAGGCGGGCATCCATTCATTTCAGACTGATTCGATCAACCGTTCGCTGAGCTGCCAAAGTTGTTGAGCCAGCCCGGCATTTTGGGCAACCTCTGCCAGGGTGATGGCATCTTTTTCGTTGAAATATTGGCCGTGTGTGCTGGCCACTTCCGGGGCGGTGGCCAGCCAGACGGGGGCAACTGCGCCCTGTTCCGGTGTGCGCCAGCTGCGTTTGACCAGCTTCATGAGCCAGCCCAGTGGCCCGCGCATGATTCCCAAATCGGTGTTGATGACGCCTGGGTGCACGGCATTGAGCGTCACGCCGCTGCCCGCCAGCTGCGCCGTTTCCAGCGGCAGGCAAAGTACGTTGCACAGCTTGGTGCTGGCATAGGTACGGATGGGGTGGAAGTCGTGGCCGTAGGGGGTTTTGGTGAGGTCGACACGGCCGTTTACATACAACCCCGCACTTACATTCACAATCCGGGCCGGGGCGCTGGCCTTGAGGCGCTCAAACAGCAGCCGATTTAGCATAAACGGGGCGAGATGGTTCACCATGAAGCTCTGCTCCAGGCCGTCGGCGTTGAGCTGTTTTTTGGTCGGCCAGATACCGGCGTTGTTGATGAGCACATGAATGGCCGGGTAGCGGTCCAACAGGGTGTGGGCCAGCTGGCGCGTGGTGGCAATTGTGCCCAGGTCACCGACAACCAGCTCAACGTGCGCATTGGGCAGCGATTGGCAGATGTCTTGCACGGCCGTATCGCCCCGTGTCCTGTCCCGACTGACCACCACCACCTGTGCCTGTTGCGCGGCCAGCGCTTGAACGATCGCTTTACCAATGCCCGCATTACCGCCTGTCACCACACATACCCGATTTTTCATGCTCTCTCCTGTCATGGTTGCCTTCCTTTGCGCAAATGGATAGACTGTTCAGCGAACGAACCTTGTTCTAGAATGAATTTCTAGAATATTATTCTAATCTGATTTCAGGATAGCGCAACAAATGAGTGATCAGGATCGACAAACGGCGACGGCGGTGCGCCAGGCCGCCATTTTAAGCGCCACGCTGGCGTTGGTGGGCGAGAAGGGAGTCACGGCCGTTACCATGAGCGATATCTGCGGCCGTTCCGGCGCCAGCGTGGGCAGTGTGTACCATCATTTTAAGGATCGGGAAGGGGTGCTGTATGCCCTGTACCGGGACTGCTTTGCGGATTGTTTTGCGCAGCTGCGCCAAGCCGTTCTGGTTGCCACCACCGCGCAAGCGGGAATTTTTGCCCTGGTTCATAGCTACCTGGATTGGGTGGCGGCCAATCCCACCCGGGCCACGTTTATCTACGAGGCGTCGCAGGGCACGCTGCTGCGCAGCTACCAGACGGAAATTGCCGCCTTCAAAGGGGCGTTTTACGCCGACATTTTTGCCTGGATGCGGCCGTTTATTGAAAGCGGCGAACTGCTGCGGCTGCCCCCCTGGGCGTATGACGCCATCATG
>CAUJGI010000178.1 GCA_963169155.1 Chloroflexota bacterium | reverse complement strand
AAAACCCACTGACAAAACCGAGACTTCCCAGCGACACGGTGTTGGACAGCGCAAACGGCCGATTTAAGCCGTAAGACACCATACCCTCCCCCTCGTCGCCACGCCCTTCGTAAGAGGCGTAAAACTGTTCCGTCTCGCGGGTGTGCCACACTTCGGTTTTGGTCACTCGCCACGGGGCGACCGGCGTCGGCTGGCTGTCCAGCTGCTCGTAGTAGCCCACGATGGGGGCCAAAACGCCGTCTTGCCAGCCAAAATAGCTGGCGTGGTTGCCCAGCGGATCGACGACCAGCCCCACGTGCCAGGGTAAGGTGAAAGCGGCAGTATGCACCACCACGTCATCGCTGGAGTAAAAAACGCCCAAACCGGGATGGGTGTGGAACCAGCCCACAATCTCTAAATCAGGATGCTTGGCGGTGCGATCGTGGTGAATCTGGCTCCAGGCATCGGCGGTGAAGGTGAAGTGGACCGGCCCGTGATCGTCGTTGCGGGCGGGCAGGGCGGCGATCACTTCCACCAGCAGCCGGTCGCCGTTGCGGTAGGCGTGGCCCAGCAGCACCCCACCCAGCTCCGAGCGCAAATTGCTGATGCTGTGCGCCCGAATCTGGCTCAGTGCCTGCTGCCGATGGCTGACGACGACCTGGTTGGCCGCCGGTTGGTGGCCGTGCAGGTGGGCATTGGCGGTGAGGTCGGTTAACGGCCGTTCCGGCAAACTGTCGATTTCGGGCTGGCCAATCATGGGTTCAGGGTCTTGGGTGGAACGGCCGTTAGAGAATGTTGATGCCGAATTCATCCGATTCCTCCTGCCCCAGCACAATCATGTCTTCCAGCGACTGTCCTTTCAGGCTGCGCCGGTCGATGGGGAAGATGTGCTTGTGTCGCAGCGCCCAGGCAGCTGCCTTAGAGTTCATCGGGTCTTTAGGATCGTAGTTCTTGTACTGGATCATCTCGCCCAGCGTCAGCAGCAATTCATCCAACGTTTTAGCCGGCCACCACGCGCCAATGCACACCGCCCCCGTTACGTGAATATTGGGGTGGAAGATTGGGGTGTGCCACTTCAGCTGCGGCTGCTTCAGCGGATATTCCGCATGAAGATAAATGCTTACTTCATGCACTTCTCGCAGCTGCGGCGTCCCGGCTGAATTGATATTTTCAACACCTTTGCAGGTGAAGCGGATCAAATACTTTTCAACCGGGTCACCTTCGGTATTTAGAATATGGATGAACTCACTGCGATTCACCAGCGCCCGAATCCGTTCATGGTCGTTGCGCAATCTGGTTTCACGAATATCAAAGGACATGTTTTCCTCAAAAAAAGGCAAAAAGCGGAAGGTTGAAGCCAGAGCTGACTTTCCCTTCTCGCTTCTCACTTTTTACTTTTTACTCAAACTGATTACTGATCACCGTTTACCGTCAACCAGCCGTTACTTCCGGGAACAGGCTCAGGATATCATCTTCGACCACACCAGCGTCGGACAATGATTCATCTTCACTCAGGCGCTTGCCTGAGGAGCGGTGGTCCAGCCGGTAGGTGATGGGATTGGCACCCTGGCTGGTAGGAAGACCCATTTTGCTAACCAGCGCGGGAATCAAACGCCGCATCGGTACGTCGTCTGGGAGTTCAACCGGGGTTTTCTTGGAACCGGTTGGGTCGTAGATGATTGTTTTTATGCTTGCCATTGAAAAAAGCCTCCATTCGTCTTGGTTGAATTGTGCTTTGAGTCACGCGCTGTTGGGCTGTGCTCTGTTTTTTTCAAATCAACTCGATAATTCACTTTATATACGCAGCTTGCTGCGGTGGGTTGCATCTTTTGTCAGTAATCAGTAATCCGTCGTTCGTAATCGGTATACGCTTCACCGATTACCGATAACGGCTTACCGATTACCGGTCAGGAAAACTGCAAAAAAGTCTCTTTGTCGCCGGTTAGCTCCAGGTAGATGCTCTCTTTTTTGCTGGCGCTGCGGGCGCGGATGATGCCCAGCGGCGGCACATCCATCTCCGCCAGGGTGCGATCCAGGAAATCTTCGCTGCCGTCGATACGGTGGGTCATGCGCATTTCGCGCCGACCGCCGCAGTTGGGGCAGACGGATTCGTTTTCATATAGCCGGGCCATCTTGCGGAAGATGGGGAATTCCTCGCCGCAGTCCAGGCAGTGCATGGTGGTCACAATTTCGCCATCGAACTCCAGCACGGCGTCATCGGCCAGCTTTTCGCGGGCGATGGTGAGCAGGTCGGCGAGGGTGGTGGAAACGGCCGTACCCTCCTCCACCTCCACAATCGGCTCCAACCGCGAATGGCTCATGCAGCCCTGCTTCACCGGATATTCCGTGGTGTAGATGTCGTTGGTCAGGCCGTTGATCATCACCGCTTTGCCTGGCTGCACTTCCATGTTGTGAATCAGCTTGAGCGCTTCTTGCGTTTGCATCGCGGCCACAATCGAGGCACTGGTAGGCGTGGTGGGTACCTTGCCCTGCAAGATGTTTTGCCGAGCCAGCAGCGGGCAGGAGTAACGCAAATTGATAATCTGGTAGTCCAGGTCGGTGAGGGTGCATTCGTAGCACGCCCCCTGGCCGGGCCAGAAGACGCGCACAATGCCCATCAGCTCCTGAATGGCGCCATCGACCCACGGCCGATTGACCTGCCAGCTAAAGCGATTGATAGACAGTCGCGCCTCGCGGTTGTCCAGGCAGCCGATGATGGCATCGACGTGGCGAAACACGCCCAGCCCCATCTCAAAATTGATGTTGCCGTGCCACGTTTTGACGTTGACGTCAGGGTTAAGCGCTTTCACGGCTTCGGCGGCGGCGTCCACCTTGCGGCGGCCCCGGTCCGAAGCGCGAAACAGCACGGAGCGGCTGAGATTGCTGTCTTCGATGGTGTCGAAGTCGGCAATGAGGACGTTGCCAATGCCCATAAGGGCCAGATTTTTGAGCACCTCGTTGCCGAGTGCCCCTGCGCCGACCACCAAAATGGTGGCGTTGCGCACCACCTCCTGCTGCCACCAGCTGATGTAGCCAAAGGTGTGGTATCGGTCGCTGTCGGGATCGGTGATGATGATTGTTTCTGGTGTTTCAGTCATGTTTGATCACAATTGTTGATTTTTAGACACGAATGACACGAATTGGACGAATGACACGAATTAGTGCCTGAAAATATTTGTGTCATTCGTCTATTCGTGAAATTCGTGATTGGTTTTACGATAAGCGCCGGAAAAAGGGCAGCTTAAATTCAGTGCGGTCCACGTTTAGCGTCACCGATTTGCGTTCCACTTCGCCGCCCAGGTCGCGGGGCCAGGTGATGTCCACGTCGTAGGTGAGGCCAGAATGGACGCGCACGGGCAGCTCGCACAGAAAGACGCCATCGCGGTTGGTGGTGCCTGCCACGTGGGCGTTAATGCCTTTGCAGCGCACCTGCACCTGAATGCCGTACAGGCCGGGGCCATCCTGCACATCCTGCACGATGACACGCAGCTTGGTGCTGCGCAATGGCTCTTTGTCGCGGCTGAAGCGTTGGCGTACGGCCGTTCCCAAATTACCACTGCTGCTGTTACCCGGCTGTGGGCGAGGCTGGGTTGGCCGCGGCTGCTGCCTCGGCGGCACCTGGTCGGCGCGAATACGGATTTCTGGCATGCGCACCGGCCGCTGGTTGGCGGGCTGGATGTCGTCGTTAGTGATGGTGAGCGGCGCGCTGCGCGTCACGTTGCCCTGGCTAGTGGGCTTCTCGTCCTCGTTGACGTGCAGCGTTTCCCGCGATACTTCCGGGTAGCGCACCGGAATCGGTGGGCGGAAGTGGGGTGGCACCGGGGCAATCGGTTGGCTGGTGGGTAAACTGTCCAGCGTCGGCGTGCCGTCGCCGGGATTGTAGGCCAGCTTCTTGCCCAGCTTGTCCCGCTCGGTGGCGCTGCGCTGGATTTGCTGCCGCAAAAAGGTAGCGGCGCGCTTGACGAGCTGACCGGCCGGGCTGTACTCCCCTGGTGGTGAGGCCGGGTCGAGCTGGTAGAGCGGGTAGCCGCTTTTCCAGGCGTGCGTGGCGATGCTCAGCGAAAGCCAGGAGATTGGAGATTGGAGATGGGAGATGGCGGCGCTGGTTGTAACGAGAGCAGCAACTTCTTCATCTTCAGCCAGGCCAGTTTCTTGCAACAAATCATAGAGGGCGAGACGAACGGCCGTACCGC
>CAUJGI010000177.1 GCA_963169155.1 Chloroflexota bacterium | reverse complement strand
CGAATGGACAGCTATCGCGGCTTCAACTTTGTGGAAGGGGACAAGGTGGCGGCAGTGGCAACGGCCGTTCCGCCAGATGAAAAAGCGCTCATCTTTGTTACCAGTCCCACAGGTGGCTGGTGGGAGTATGGCGAGCTGTTTGTGGGGAATGAGGGGGTGGTAAACGGCCGTCTCGTCTTTGCTCGCGACCTGGGTGCCGAGGCTAATGAGGCACTTTTGGCGTACTATCCGAACCACGTCCCCTATCGCTTCGAAGAAAATGTACTGTATCGGCTCGATAAGGGAGACAACATAAGCGTAGCCCACCACTACGAATGAAAAATCAGCAGATTTCGCAGATTAACAAGATTTCATCCGCGTTAATCCGCGCAATCCACGGCCTATTTTCGAAGGAGGTAATTATGAATCCACCAATCCTCGCAAACCCGCAGGCGTTTTACGAACAGGTGTGGCAGCTGGCCCGCCAGGTTCCGCGCGGTCGAGTGGCCACCTACGGCCAGCTCGCTCAGCTCATCCCCTGTCCCACGGGCATTGCCCCAGATGAGTACCAGGCGTTCGGGGCGCGCTGGGTAGGCAGCGCCATGGCCGCCTGTCCGGCCGATGTACCCTGGCAGCGGGTCATCAACGCGCAGGGCAAAATCAGCCCGCGTCCCGGCGCAGACACGCAGCGCCAGCTGCTGGAAAATGAAGGTATCACCTTTGTCAAAGACCGAATTGACCTGAAAACATACCAGTGGCGCGGCCCAGGTGAACCTGAGCCACCACAGCAGGCTAGACTTTTTTAATCCAATTTAGAACAGGTTTTCTATTTGGGTATTGACATATTCCAATATAGGAATATAATAACGATATGGCTCGCACCCCAACTACACACGACCCGTTTAATGCGATAGCCGAACCCAAAAGACGGGAGCTCCTGGAGCTGCTGAGCATGCAGGAGCTTTCTGTCAACGAAATTGTGGCGCGGCTTGGCTGGACCCAACCGATGGTGTCTAAACACCTGGGTGTGTTAAAGCAGGTGGGACTGGTGAGCGAAAGGCGAGACGGCCGTCAGCGATTCTATCGCACCAACGCAGAGCAACTAAAGCCCATCTACGACTGGGTGGCGCCGTTTGAGCGTTACTGGAACGAAAGATTCGACCGCCTGGATGACATTTTGGAACAACTCAAAAAACAAAACAAGGAGTAGCACCATGTCGAAAAATAAAACAACCATTATCGCCGAACCCGGCAAGCAGGAACTGTTCATTACGCGAGAATTTGATGCGCCGCGCGAACTGGTTTATAAGGCCCACACGGAGCCAGAAATTTTTGCTCAATGGCTTGGCCCCAACGATTTATCGGTAGAATTTGAAATCTTCGAGCCTGTTTCCGGTGGGCGCTGGCGTTTTCTAAATAAAGGTAGAGATGGCGAAGAATATGGTTTTCATGGCACGTTTCACGAGGTTTCCCCAACTCGCATCATCCAGTCCTTTGAATTTGAAGGATTGCCAGAGTCGGGGCACGTTTCGTTGGAAACCTTGACGCTAGAGGAGTTGCCAAACGGCCGTACCAAATTAACTGCCCACGCCGTCTACCAATCTGTTGCCGATCGGGACGGGATGATCCAGTCTGGCATGGAAACTGGCGTCAACGAGGGCTACGAAAAGCTCGATGAAATTTTGGCGACGCAGCAAGGCTAGGAACACATAAGGAACAGAACATGAACAAAATTAGACCCTTCCTCTGGTTTGACAACCAGGCGGAAGAAGCGATGAACTTCTACGTTTCCATTTTTAACAATTCCGAAGTTTTGTATGTAAACCCAGGGCCGAACGGTGTGGCTCAATCTGTAGGATTTGTGCTGGCAGGTCAGGAATTTATGGCCATGAACGCCGGGCCACAATTCAAGTTTAACGAGGCCATTTCGTTGTTTGTGGAGTGCAAGACGCAGGCCGAAGTGGACGAGCTGTGGCAAAAATTAACGGCCGATGGCGGCGAGGAAAGCATGTGCGGCTGGCTAAAGGACAAATACGGGTTGTCCTGGCAGATCATTCCTACGGCGTTAGGGGAAATCTTGGGTCACCCAGACCGGGAAAAGGCCAACCGCGCCCTTCAAGCGATGCTCCAAATGCAAAAGATAGTCATTACCGACTTACAAAAAGCGTTTGACGGTGATTGATTGATAGAAAAAAGTGAAAAGTGGCCGCCACTTGCCACTTTTCACTTTTTACTTCTCACTTTTTACTCCCACGCCGTTGTCTCATCCAGCGCCGCCTTATCCTCCGGCGTCAGCGAAACGGCCGCTCCCTGCACCGTATCTTCCAACTGAGCAATAGAATTGGCCCCGATGATGGCTGAGGTAACGGCCGTATTCGCCAGCACCCAGGCAATCGCCGTCTGGGCAATGGTGGCGTTGTGGCTTTGGCCGATTGCTTCCAGCTGGTCAACGGCCGTAAACCCCTGCTCGTTCATATACCGTTTCTGCACACCCCCAGCCCGCGCCGACTTCGGCAGCGGCGTGTCGCGGCGATATTTGCCGGTGAGGAAACCCGCGCCCAACGGGCTGTAGGGAATCACGCCAATGCCCTGATCCAGGCAGAGCGGCTGGAGTTCCCGCTCAAACTCGGCGCGGTGCACCAGGCTGTAGTGCGGCTGGAGGCAGTCGAAGCGGGCCAGATTCTTCACGTCGCTGACCCAGAGCGATTTGGCCAGCAGCCAGGCCGGGTAGTTGGAGCAGCCGATATAGCGCACCTTACCCGCCCGCACCAGATCGGTCAGCACCGACAGCGTTTCTTCCAGTGGGGTCGCCTCATCGGGCCAATGCACCTGGTACAGGTCAATGTACTCTGTTTGCAGGCGGCGCAGGCTGTTGTCAACGGCCGTCATAATGTGCACCCGCGACAACCCCTGATCGTTGGGTCCGCTGCCCATCTCACCGCGCACCTTGGTGGCCAGCACGAGGCTGTCGCGGCGTATGCTGCCGCTTGCCATCCACCGACCGATAATTTGCTCACTCACACCACCCTCGTTGCCCTCAGCCCAGCTTGAATAGATGTCGGCCGTGTCGATGAAGTTACAGCCCAATTCCACCGCCCGGTTCAGGATGTCGTGGCTCGTCGCCTCGTCGGCCGA
>CAUJGI010000176.1 GCA_963169155.1 Chloroflexota bacterium | reverse complement strand
CTGTTCATCTGGCGCAGCAGTCGGCCGCACGTGGCGGTGGTGGGCCGCCTGGGCAGCAGCGAGACGTACCGCAACGTGCTGCGCCACAAGGTGCAGTGCTGGCCCAACGTGGTGGCGGTGCGCATCGACGAGAGCCTCTATTTTGCCAACAGCAAATTTTTGGAAGATACCGTGCTGGGGCTGGTGGCCGACCAGCCGGAAGTGGACCATTTTGTGCTGATTGGAACGGCCGTTAACTTCATCGACGCCAGCGCCCTGGAAACGTTGGAGTCGCTGCTGCGCCAGCTGAAAGATGCCGGGGTGCAGCTTCACCTGGCGGCGATTAAGGGGCCAGTGCTGGACCGCCTGCGGGACATCGGCTTTGTCGACCACCTGGGCGAGCCGTTCATCCACCTCACTACCCACGACGCGATGAAAGCCATCGGTGTTGTTGTAGAATAGCGGGTGAGGAGAAAAAATCCACAGATTACACAGATTACGCAGATTTTTGTTTTTATCTGTGCCATCTGTGTAATCTGTGGATGAAAATGTATGGACAATCCTTTTTTGCAACGGCCGTTTCCCGTGATTCCCTCGCTGAACCAGGTGCGCATAATGGACCTGCCAGGCGTGGCGGTGCCGCCGTGGGTGAAGGGCAAAAGCGGCCTGGAACTGCTGTCTAGCTTTGCCCTGCGCCAGCGCATCGTGGCTGAGGCCGACACGCTCCAACTGGACCCCACAGACGACCATCTGCTGCCAAAATTCGACAACTGCCTGACGGCCGTTTCCGTCCAAATCCGCACCACTGCCCAACAAATTGCCGCGAATTACGGCCGTTCCCTGGCTTACCTCCTGCTCACTCTCAAGCGCGGTGACGCCATCAACCAGCAGGCCCGGGCCGACTGGCAGCCGGAACACTGGGCATTTTGGCGGCAAATTGAGACGGTCTGGCTGGGCGGCGGGCTGCTGGCGGGCAATTTGGGGCAAACGGCCGTTCCCCTGGCGCGTGAACTCATTCAGCAAAATGGCTTTCCCCACTTTCGGCTGGAACTGGCCCCAAACGGCCGTCACCTGCCGCTGCTGGGAACGGCCCGCGCCGCCGCCCCCGGCACCACAACCCAGCTGCTGTTTGATTTTGGGCAAACGGCCGTCAAGCGGGCCATCGCCCATTACCAAAATGACAGCCTCACCCGGCTGACGCTGCTGCCCATCCTGCCCGCCCCCTGCCTGAGTGTGCTGCGACCCAGCCAGAACCGGGATGACATTGTCCAGTTTGCCGACTGGCTGCTGGATTTGCTGGCTGTGACGTGGCGCGAAACGGCCGCATCCCACCCGGACCTCAGCCCGGCGGCGGCCATTTGCCTGGCCTGTTACCTGCTGGACGGCCAGCCGCGCCCGGAAGACAGCGGCTGTTACGGCCGTTTGCAGCACCTCACGCCCAACCTGCACCAGTTCCTTACCGACGGCCTGCGCCAGCGGCTGGACCATGAACTTAGCGTGGGTTTGTGGCACGATGGCACCGCTGCCGCCCTGTCCCAGGCGGGATCGGCCCAAACTGCCGTCATCACCTGCGGTACAGCCATGGGCATCGGTTTTCCGCCAGAAAACGGCCGCTTCCTCCCCATCGCCCCGACGTTTGTCTGCCTGCCACCAACCCCCAGCCACTAACCACCAGCCACGGTTTTTCATTAGTCCACCTTCTAAATGAAATGGGACGCTGATGAACGCGGACAAACGCAGATCAAAAGAAAAATCTGAGTCCTCCGCGTTTATCCGCGTCCTCTATTTTGACTACTGAAAAGCCCTACCACCAGCCACAGCTTTGATCATTTACCCCTCCCTTTGATACACTTGCACCCATGCCTGAATTTTTCAACGTTTTGCCCCCCGATGAAGCCCGCGAGCTGCTGTTTCGGCACATCACGGCCGTTTTGCCCGCCGAAACGATTCACACCTCACAGGCCAATGGCCGCGTAACGGCCGTTGCCATCACTGCGCCCCACGCCTTGCCCCAATTCCGCCGCAGCACGATGGATGGCTACGCTCTGCGCGCCGCCGACACCTTTGGCGCGTCGGAGAGCCTGCCCGCCTTTTTACAGGTGGTGGGCGAAGTGACGATGGGTCAGGCAGCCACCGTGGAACTGGGCGTGGGCCAGGCAGCGATTGTGCACACTGGCGGCATGATCCCGGCAACTGCCGATGCCGTGGTGCAGATTGAGCAAACGCAGACGGTAAGCGGTGAACGGTTATCGGTTATCGGTGAGCGGTTTCCTTTTGAGATTGAGGTGCTGCGCGCGGTGGCGGTGGGGCAGAATGTGCTTCAGGTGGGCGAGGATGTGCGGCTGGGGGCGGAGATTTTGCCAGCGGGGCACATCCTGCGGCCGCAGGATGTGGGCGGGCTGCTGGCGTTGGGGCTGACGGCCGTTTCCGTAGTGCGTCGTCCGCGAGTGGGCATTTTGGCCACGGGGGATGAGGTGATAACGCCAGAGGAAACGGCCGTTCCCGGACAGATTCGCGACGTCAACAGCTATACCGTGGCGGGATTGGTAGAGCAGGCGGGCGGGGTGCCCGTCCTGGGGGGAATTGTCCCTGATGATTTTGCGGCGTTGGAAACGGCCGCGGCCAACCTGCTGGCCCAAACCGACATGCTGGTCATGTCCGCTGGCTCCTCGGTGAGTGTGCGCGACATGACCGTGCAGGTGATTGACGGCCTGGGCGAGCCAGGTGTGCTGCTGCATGGCGTGGCCACACGGCCCGGCAAACCCACCATTGTGGGGGCGGTAGGTGGCAAGCCGGTGCTGGGACTGCCGGGTAATCCCGTCTCCGCCATGATCCAGTTCGACATGTTTGGCGTGCCCGCCATTTACCGACTGCAAGGGGTACAAAAGATGCCGCGCCGGGGATTGGTGTGGGCACGGCTCGGGCAAAACATCGCCAGCGAAAGTGGCCGCGAAGATTATGTGCCCGCCCGGCTGGAAGACAGCGCCGACGGGCTGCTGGCGATTCCTGTGTTTGGCAAGAGCAACCTCATCTACACCCTGGTTAACGCCGACGGCCTCATCAAAATTCCGCTGAACAAGGGTGGGCTGCTGGCGGGTGAGTGGGTGGAAGTGCGACTTTTTTAGGGAATTTATCCACAGATTACACAGATTTCGCAGATTAAATCTCGTTCCATGCTCTGTGTGGTCCACGCTCGGCGTGGAATGCGGTACGGGACGCTCCTGCGTCCCTGCGCAGCGCTGAGCGGAGCGAAAAACTCCGCAAGGAACCCGTGGCATGGGTTTTGGTCGAGCCAATGATTCCCTGATTATTCTGCGGGCGGGATGCTTCGGAGGACCTCAGCATGATAGCTAATCTTGAATTGTCATTCTGAACGAAGTGAAGAATCCCGCAAGGACCCCATATAAAGCGCCTTGGCTCAACCCACGTTCCACTGACTATCAAGCGGGCGGGATGCTTCGGCCGCCTCAGCACAGGCTCTTAGCAGGACAAATGAGAACGCATCAATCTGTGTATTCTGCGAAATCTGTGGATTATTTACTGCGGCTGCGGCGCAGGGTGTCGATGATGTAGATAGGCGCGCCGAGGAAGCCGGAGATCCGCTCGATGGCAAAGACGAGCAGGGTGAGGGCCACGGCCTGCGCGCTGCTAAGTCCGGCGCTGGCAAAAAGCAGGGGGGCCAATCCTTCGCGAATGCCCAGACCGCCAATCGACGGCAGCAAGATGGCCAGCGAGAGGAAGGGGATGACGAGAAA
>CAUJGI010000175.1 GCA_963169155.1 Chloroflexota bacterium | reverse complement strand
CGCAGAGCGTCTGTACCTTTCATTCCACGCCGAGCGTGGAACGAGCTACTGCTTATGACAGAAGAACGAACATTCGGCCGTTACATCATCAGAGCCAAGCTGGGGCAGGGGGGCATGGGCAGCGTGTACCACGCCTACGACCCCAATTTCCGCCGCGAGGTGGCGCTGAAGCTGCTGGACAAACGCCTGCTGCACGACCCCAAGTTTCGCCGCCGCTTTGAGCGTGAAGCCCAGGCGGTGGCCAAAATTGATCACCCCGGCATTGTGCC
This sequence comes from Chloroflexota bacterium, assembly GCA_963169155.1. Classification (GTDB taxonomy): domain Bacteria; phylum Chloroflexota; class Anaerolineae; order Promineifilales; family Promineifilaceae; genus Leptofilum. The sequence goes on along the minus strand of CAUJGI010000175.1, from coordinate 4,336 downwards.
CATCTTCGACTTTGGTGAAGATGAAGGCTCGCTGTTTCTGGTGATGCCGTTGATGGAAGGCGGCACGCTGGGCAAACGGCTGGAAAATGGACCGCTCTCCCTGGCGGAGGCCACCGACATTTTGCGCCAGATCGCCCCGGCGCTGGACATGACCCACCAACTCAACATGGTGCACCGCGATCTGAAGCCGGACAACATTTTGTTTGACGCCTACGGTGTGCCGCGCATTGCCGATTTTGGCATTGTGAAGTCGGCCGAAAGCAGCATGACGCTGACGGCAGGTGGGCTGGTGGGCACCCCCGCTTACATGAGCCCGGAGCAGGTCAGCAGCAAAAAGTCGATTGACGGCCGTTCCGACATCTACTCCCTGGGTATCATCCTGTTCCAAATGCTCACCGGGCAGCGGCCGTTTGACGCCGATGCCCCGCTAGCCCTGGCCCTCAAACATGTCATGGAGCAGCCGCCAGACATCCTAGCCGTGAACCCGGCGCTGCCCGAGGGGTGCCGCACCATCATCCAAAAAGCGCTGCACAAAGATCCCGACCAGCGTTACCAGACCGCCGCCGCGCTGCTGGCCGACCTGGAGAACGTCGAGTCGCTGGCGGCTTCGCCCGCCGACGCCGGAAGCGGCAGCCAACCTGTGGTGCTGGATTTGGGCATTCAGGCGGAGCCGGAACTGCGGCCAGCGCCCGCCCGGCGCTGGCCGATTTTTGCTGCCCTGGGAGTGCTGGTGCTGCTGGGCGGTACCGTCTTTTTCCTGCTGAACAACGCGCAAAACCAACCCCTGCCAACGGCTACCGCCGCTGCTTTGGTGGCTGTGCCTGACACCGCCACACCAACCGCCACGACAACGGCCGTTCCCCCCACCGCCACAATTGTTCCGACCGAAACGGCCGTTCCCGCCACCCTCGCCCCAGACACGCCCCCCACCGCAGCGCCCACGGCAGCGCCGACCGCCACGTTGGCCCCGGTAGCTGTCCCGCTGTTGGCGGACAACATCGGCAGCCTCAGCGAAGTGGCCCAACTGGTGGGCAGCAGCGAGACGCTGCACCGTGTGGCCGTTAGCCCAGACGGCACGCAGCTGGCGGCGGCGACATCGGCGGGTGTTGCCCTGTTTCAGCTGCCGGACTTTGCCCCACTGGGCACGTTGATAGAAGGTGAGGTGCGGCAGATTGCCTGGTCGCCCGACGGCCGTTTCCTGGCTGGCAGCACCGCTAACCAAACAATCGCCGTCTGGAACAGCGCCGACGGCAGCCCGGTGAACCAGATCACAGGCAGCGCCACCGCCCTGGCCTGGTCGCCGGACAGCACCCAATTGTTGCTGGGCAGCGTCAGCGGGCAGGTACAGCTGTGGCCCATCAACCAGGCCGAAGCGGCTGGCAGTTGGAACGACCACACGGCGGCGATCCGCCAGCTGGCGTGGTCGCCCGATGGGCTGACGTTTGCCTCGGGCAGCGCCAGCAGCAGCAACTGGTTCCGCAGCGTGGATGGCATAGGCGAAGAGCGCAGTTCGTTCCGGCAAAATGGGGTGCACGGCCTGGCCTGGTCGCCCGACGGCCTGCGCCTGGCCACGGCGGGTGCCGATGGCATAGTGCGGCTGGAAACGGTGAGCAGCCGCCAGCTGCAAACGGTTAGCTGCGGCGGCGGGGGCGACCCGCTGGCCATCATCTGGCTGGATGATGAAACCGTGGCGACGGGCAGTGAAGACGGCCGTTTGCGCCTCTGCAACGTCAACGAGCGCACACCGCAGCTCACATTTGGTCGGCAGGCGGCGGTGGGGCAGCTGTTCTGGCTGGCGGCAAGCGGCCAGCTGCTCTCGCTGGGTGGACGGGACGGCACGGTGGTGCTGTGGCACCGGGCCGATGGATCGGCCGTGGGTGTGCTTAACCAGTACGCGCGGTACACCCTGGCCAGCTCCGTCACCTGGTCGCCGGACAGCACCCGGCTGGCGGTGGGCACCAATGAAGGCACGATTTTGGTCTGGGACGTGGCGGCCCAGGCGGTGCTGGCGGTGTTGGGCGGGCATGAGGGGGGCGTCGGCATGGTGGCGTGGTCGCCCGATGGCGCGCTGATTGCCAGCAACGGCCGTACCGATGCCCTGGTGCGTGTCTGGGAAGCAGATTCAGGCCGCCTGGTCCAATCGTTCAGCGGGCATGGGGGAACGGTAACGGCCGTCAGCTGGTCGCCCGACGGCACGGTGGTGGCCTCCAGCAGCCACGACAGCACCCTGCGGCTGTGGGACGTAGCCAGCGGCGAACCGGTGCGCTCCTTTTCGGTCAATGCGTTGGGGCAGGTGTTGTTTGTGGCGCGGTCGCCCAACGGTGCGGAGATGGTGGCCACGGGCCAGACCGGGCTGGTGCAGCTGCGCCCGCCGGACAATCTGCGCCTGACGGTGACGCTGAACCGGCACAATGCGCCGGTAACGACCGCTGCCTGGCGCGGCGACAGCCTGGCCTTTGCCACCGGTGACAACACGGGCCGGATTCTGCTGTGGTCCTTCCCGGCGACCGATAACGCCACATCGGTGCTGGATTGGAATGCCCAGGTGGCGGTGCGCAGCCTGGCGTTTGCGCCCGATGAACCAATTTTGGTGGCGGTGTTGGGGGGAAACGGCCGTTTCTACGACGCCAGCAGCGGTGAGCAAATTGGCACTGCCCTGACACTGCATCCGTTCAGCGGCAACCTGGCCTGGTCGCCCGACGGCCTGAGTGTGGCCGGGGTAGGCAGTGAGGGTCTGGTGCGGGTGTGGCAGGTGTTGGCGGAACGGCCGTAGATAGCGGTGAAGCGTGAAACGTGAGGGTTCATCACGTTTCACGTTTCACCGTTCTCCTGCCACGTTGGCGCGCCTGTGTCTACAGCCGGGGAATGAGAACGGGGGTCTCTTTTTTGTACTGCTCGTAGTCGGGCTGGCCGCCCCACCGCTCGTCGGCGCGGTGCTCCAGCATGGGCACGCCGCTGACGCGGGTGAGCAGCACGGTGACAAACAGCGGGGAGATGAGCGCCACCCACTGCCAGCCTTGCAGCACGGGCAGGGCAATGATGGCCACGCCCAGCCACAGCACAATTTCGCCAAAGTAGTTGGGATGGCGCGATCTGGCCCATAGGCCACTATTGATAAATTTACCCTTGTTGGCCGGGTTGGCCTTAAAGCGGCTTTTTTGGGTGTCGGCCACCACTTCGATGGCAAAGCCGATAGCCCAGACGAGTGCGCCCACGCCCGCCACCCAGCCCAGCGGCTCGCGGTGGCGGCTGGTGATGGCCACCAGGGCGGCGGCGGCGGTAAAGGTCACCCACAGCCCTTGAATGGTCCAGACGTTGAGGAAGCGGATGAAGGAGGGTTTGATGTCGTCGAAACGGCCGTCTTTGCCCTCGACCTGAATGCGGCGGAACAAAAAGGTGCCCAACCGGGTGGCCCAGATAAGCACCAGGGCCAGGAGGAGGAGGGAACGGCCGTCCCGCACTGGACTCAGCAGCACGGCCAGCAGCGCAACCGAGATGTACGTCAGGCTGCCGGTTAAGTCGAAGAATTTTTCCGTTTGGCGCAGGTAGGCGGGGATAAAAACGAGCCACTGCACCAAAAATGCAGCGGCGACGCAAATGGCCAACAGCGGCAGCCCACCAACGGCGGCGCTGCCCTGGCTGCCCGCCCAGGCGACACCCGCGCCAAGCAAGATCACAATTGGTAAAGCAATAAGAGCCGTTCGTTCAGCTTTGGTCATGAAAACGATTATAACTCGCTGCCTGACTTATTTGCGAATGGGCATCGACATTGCCTATGACTGGAAATCATCATGAGCGGAAGATTTAGTTGGCTTGCAGCCAGACCATTGTATCGGCCATAAACTGGCGGGCATAGTTAAAAACGTCGTCGGTGTCGTAGTTGCGGTAGAAGCACTCGACGGTCATCACCAGGGCCAGGTGCAGCGAGTAGAGGTGGCGGCGCTGCTCTTCGGCAAAGGTGAAAGACGTTTTGCCATAGCCGCGTAGGCTGTGGCTGATGCCGCCGTCGCCAAACTGGCGGAATTGGGCTTCCATCAGTGGTTCCGCCCACAGCGCTCGTTCAAAGTCGATGATACCGGTGATACGGCCGTCTTTTACAAAAAAGTTCGGTTCCCAGCCGTCCCAGTGCACCAGACAGGGGGTGGTGATCTCTTCCAGAGCCGGGGCATGTTTGTGCACGGCGGCGCGCAGTTCATCGTAGCTAAAATCAAACACCACCGCTTTGCGGGCGGCATCAGCCAGCAGCGAGGCCACGATTTTGCTAAACGCCTCTGGCCAGGTGGCGGCACGCAGCTCCGGGTTGCCGTCGTAGCCAAAATAGACGCCAGGAAACTGG
>CAUJGI010000174.1 GCA_963169155.1 Chloroflexota bacterium | reverse complement strand
CGTGCCCCAGGGTAAACGGGTACTCCTGGAAATCCTTCAGGGCATCCCGGACCCGCTCCTGGTGACCACGGGGAACGTACAGCAGCAAAAAGCCGCCACCCCCGGCACCAGATATTTTGCCGCCAATGGCCCCAGCACGGCAAGCTGTTTCGTACATATCGTCTAAGGCGCTGTTGCTAATCTGGCTGGCCAGCTGCTTTTTGAGCAGCCAGCTCTTGTGCAGCAAATGGCCCACTTCGTCTATGTTTTCTTTTTGAATTTCGTCACAGGCCAAATGGGCAATGTCTTTCATTTCCGACAAAACGGTGAGCTTGTCTTTGATGTTAGTCTTCTGCTCCTGCAGAATGGTGTCGGCCTTGCGCGTGACGCCAGTGAAAAACAGCAGCAAGTTGTCGCTCAGGCGGCGCATGGCCCGTTCGCTGAGCGTCACCCGATGGGTGTGCACCTCTCCGCTGGTGGTAAACTCCATGAAGCGCAGCCCGCCGTAGGCAGCAATGTACTGGTCCTGAATGCCAATCGGCTTGCCCAAAACTTCGCGCTCAATGCGGCACGCTTCCTGGGCCAGACGCTCGGTCAAAACGAGCTCCTTTTTGTAGGCGTACATCGCGTGCAGCGCCCCCACGGTAACCGTGCTGGAAGAACCCAGGCCAGATCCCTGGTCTGGAATGTCGCCCATGGTGGTGATTTCGACACCCGACTCGGTGCCCGTCATGCGCATCGCTTCGCGGATGAGCTCGTGTTTGATTTCGTTCACGTCGTCGATCATCTCCGTGCGCGTATAACCAATGCGAATTTTGGCGTCGAAACGCTTTTTGATGGTGACAAAGATGTATTTATCAATGGCAGAAGAGAGAACGCAGCCGCCATGCTCCAGATAATACGAGGGAAAATCGGTGCCGCCACCAAAAAGGCTCACCCTCAAGGGGGTTTGGATTATGATCATAATTTCTGTACTCCGCTTGCTTGCCGGTGAACGATTAGGAACTGGCTATCGCTGCTGGTCAGGCGCGTGTTGCCGGGTGATGTGTGGGTAAGGTGATGGCTTCACGATAGATGGTTTCCAATCGTGCGGCGACATTCGGCCAATGGTGATGCTGCTCGACATAGCAACGGCCGTTTCGACTCAATTCCGCCTGCTGCTGGGGCTGAGCCAACAGCTCCAAAATAGCACGGGCATATTTTTCTGGCGTATCGGCCACCACCAGATCACGCCCCGGTTCCAGGCTTAAGGAGGTCACGGCCTGCGGCGTGGTCACCACCGGCGTGCCACAGCTCATGGCTTCTAAAATCTTGTTCTGCATCCCAGCCCCATAAGTGATGGGCGCGACGGCTACCGTTGCTCTTTGCAGGTACGGCGGCAGCGAGTCAACTGTTCCAGTCACCGTGATGTTGGGATTTTCGGCCAGAGCCTGAATTTCTCGCGTGGGATCTTTGCCCACGATTAACAATCGAGCCTCTGGGCGCTGCTGCCAGACGGTCGGCATGATTTCGCGCACCAGGTGCAGGGTCATCGTTACGTTGGCGTGATAGCTCATCTTGCCGCTGATGACCAGGGTGGCCGGTTCCCGCGTGACCGCCGGGTCCGGGCTGAAGTGGTCTACATCGACGCCGTTGCCCAACACGGAAATTGGCGCGGGCTGGCTGCCGTTGTGCTGCAAGCTGAGCAGCGCCTCGCGGTCCACCGGCGAAGTGACCAGCACGTGATGAAATTTATCGAGCAGCCACCCTTCGTACCACGCCGTCCGCTCCAGATCCAGCCAGCTGCGCAGCCGCCCGGTAACATTTTTGCTCTGGCTCGCTGCCTGGCGAAACAGGTGGGTAATGCAGTCAACGCTGTCCCAGACGACGGGCAGCCGGGTATGCTCGCGCAGGTGCAGGCCATAGCGGGAGCCGCGTAAATGCTCCACATGCACCACATCGTAGGGGGATTGGCCGTTGAGGTGGGCCACCAGCTGGGGCTTCCAGGAGTAGACACTTTGCAGGGGTTTGTGGCGGCTGGGAAGGGCTATAAAACTGTTGACCAGGGAGTGCCACACGGGCATGGCCACGGCATGAACTTCATGGCAAATTTGCCGCAGGTGGGTCAGATCGGCCTGCTCTTGTTCGCTGCTCCATACAGTTAGCACCGTCACCCGGTTGCCTCTGGCGGCCAGATGTTTTATGAGGTTATACGGCCGTACTCGCACCAGGTTGGGCACATAAGGAACAACAAACAAGATGTTCATGCAGTTCACTTTCCAGGTTCAGAAAAGGCAAAAATCAAACAGCTCGCATTTTTTGCGTTAACAGCCGATTTAGAGATTGATCGCGTCGTGACAGCTGTGGCAGCTCACCCCATTTTCCAAACATCCAAAAACAAGCTCCAATATACCCGGCATGGTACTCAGTTAACCTTACCGAAAGACTTACTGGAGAGGAGTGGCGCTTTTTTTAGGAAACGGCCGTTACCCCTGCTCTCTGCCGCCGGGCCAGCATCCGTTCAACCAGGTCCACCAGCCCGTACCCGGCAAAAATCACCAGGATCGCGTCAACCGGGATGCGGTAGCGAATCAGGGTCCAGGTGAGGATGTGCATGCCGGTGTACACCAAAATGAACAGGTACAGCAGCGTAAACGGTGACGCCAGCCGCTCGCGCCAGGACGCAAACCTGTGGCGCAGCGCCAGGTACAGCCCGTAAAGCATAAAGGGCAAAAAGAGACCAAAGCTGGCGACGCGCGACACATTGCTCACCAGTTCAGAGTCGCCCGAAGGCCAGAACATGAAGTAGCTGGGGAACCGGCTGAGGGAGAGCAGCACATACCGCCCCGGATCGGCGGCAACGATCTTCAGCGCCTCGCCAAGCAGGGCCGAGTCCATCTCGGCCTCGTTCAACCCCTGGGCCTGAAGTTCTTCAGGAATCATGCGGTAGTAAGCGCCGGACGGCAAAATGGGTATGAATTGGGTGCCATAGGCGGGATGGTTGCCCCAAAAAAAGGCGAAGCCGGAATTGGTATTGAGCGGCACAAAGCGATCAAAGGCCAGGTAGTTGCGCACTGTCCAGGGCAAAATCATCGCGACGACGATGGCCAGGGGCAGAATAAAGCTGGTGAGACGCGGCCGTTTGGCCCACCACAGCCAGAGCAGCAGGAAGGGCAAAAAGAGCAAAAAGAGCTGGCGCAGCAAAATGGTGAGCCCCAGCGCCAGACCAAAGCGCAGCCACAGTTTGGTAGAAACGGTGGTGGCTTGGGTGATGGCCACGGCCGTATCAAACGCCCATAAAATCCCGGTAAGGTAAAACCCTTCCGTGATGAGGGCGGCGGTGTAGTAAAAAAAGTAGATGTACACCGCGCCAATCAGCGCCACCAGCAGGGCGATACGCTGCGCCCGGGCCACCGCTGGGCTGTGGGTAAACATCCCTTCGCCGCGCGCCTGAGGCGCAAAGAGGCGGAACGTCAGCCGGTAGAGCAGCCAGGGGAACAAAATGCCCACCAGCACCGACTGCACAATGCGGGCCAGCAGCGGACTTGGGCCGAGGATGGCATACAGCACTACCAGGAAAATCGTGTAAAGGTACGACCAGTGCGCCGTAGGCTCATTGGCCGCCGTGCCCGGCCACCAGCGCTCGCCAAAGGAAAAGCCGTGGCCGTCCAGCACCCGGAGCGCCAGGTTGTGGTAAGACACCTCATCAAACGTGCCGGGCAGCTCCTGAATCTCGTTGCCAAAAAAGGCCATCCCGGTAACGATCCGCAGCAGCACCGCCAGCACGATAATGCCAATGAGCACCTGTTTGGGGTTGTTGAGTAAACGATCGAGCTTGTCAGGCATAACTTTTGGCCTCCGCCAGCGCGTAGACGGCATCCATTTGTTTCAGCACGGCGCGCCAATCGTAACGAGCTTCGGCCAGATTACGGCCGTTTCTCGCCAATTTCTCTTGCAGTTCCGGGTCGTTGAGCAGTTTTACCGTGGCCGCCGCAAAACTTTGCGGATCGTCGGCCAGCAAAATTTCTCTGTCCGCCTCGGCAATGATGCCTTCCAGGCCAATGGTGGTGGTCACCGTGGGCATGGCCCGGGCAAACGCTTCCAGCAGGCGCACCCGCATGCCGCTGCCTGCCCGCACCGGCACCACCATCAACGCGGCGGCAGCCATAAACGGCGTCAAGTCGTCCACGTAGCCCGTCACCTGAATCGCCCCGCCGGACTGTTCGGCCATCTGCCCAAAATCGGCGGGCGGATTTTTGCCAATGACGGTGAGCGTGACGCCCGGCACCTGCTGCTGCACCAGCGGGAAAACCTCCTGCAAAAACCAGCGGATGCCGTCGGCGTTGGGCGGGTAGCTCAGCGTGCCCAGGGTGAGGATGTTGCGCGATCCGGGCTGGCGCGGCACTGGCTGCAGCACCTGGGCATCCACGGCAATGGGAATCGAGCTGATACGGCCGTTCAAAGCCACCTTATTGCCGTTTTCCACCCCCGCCAGCAGCAAATCACGGTCGGGGTCTATGACCACCATTGTGTGGTCAAATTCCGCCACCAACATGCCTTCGTACCGCTTGTTGCGGTTTTCTTCGATCTGGTAGACCGGCTTGAGGAACCAGGGCGCATTCTGGCGCATCCGTTCCCAGATGGACCAGGTGGCATTGTGGGCGTCAAAAATGATAAACGGCCGTCGCCCCCCATCTCCCTTTTTGGCATCCAGGGCAAACTGGGTCATCGTCAGCTGGTCGGCGTGCACCACATCAAAATCCTGTTCGGCCAGCAGACGCTGCACCAGGTGGCGCATCCCGGCTAAATCGTCGCGCTCGATGAGGAACGGCCGTCCCGACAGGTGACTTTGCAGCCAGTAGCCCACGTCGGCCACGCGGGAGCGGGTGATGGGGATGGTATGAACGGCCGTGCACACCTCGTTCAGTTTGGTTACGTACGGCCGTTCTTCATCCCGCACGTAGGAAGCCAGGGTCACGTCGTGGCCGCGTTCGTGCAGGTAGCGCAGCACGTGCCATGTTTTCACGCGAGGGCCAGCGTTGGGCGGGTAC
>CAUJGI010000173.1 GCA_963169155.1 Chloroflexota bacterium | reverse complement strand
TAGATGGCGTCTGCCCCGCTTGCCAGACGACGTTCGTAGTAAAAGCCATAGTCGGGCTGGATGCGGGCCAGGGTGGCGTCGTCGGCGGCAAAGCCGACAAAGTCGCTGTCGAAGTGGGCCAGGTAGGTTTGCAGCTGCTCCGGCGTATCGCGCGCGGCGTCCACGCTGATGAAGATAAACGTCACCTCATCGGCCGCACTGCCCAACGCTTCTTTCGCCTGGGTGTAATCCACCAGCGTCAGCGGGCAGAAGTCGGGACAGTGCATGTAGCCAAAGAAGATGACGCGCCACTGCCCGTCCAGGTCGCTAAGACGGCCGATTTCCCCCTTAGAACTGGGCAGATCAAAATCCTGCACCCGCACCGGCGGTTCCACCAGCTGACCCACGTAGGTGCCTTGAGCTACGGCCGTTGCCGCAGCCACCGTCAATTCATCCAGCGCCACCTGGCGCACCTGCGCCACTACCGAAACGCTTTCGCCAGAGGCAAAGTGCAGCGTCAGCGGGACCGAATCTCCCTCCCGCAGCGGCGCAGCCAAATCCATCAGCATCATGTGCAGACCGCCCTCTTCGAGCGCCACCGTCGCGCCGGGATCGATGGTGACGGCATCCACCGGGCGCATTCGCATGATGTCCTCTTCCATTCGGGTTTCGTGCAGGGCGGCGCTGGCGGCTACGGCCGTTTCCACCCCAACAAGCTGCTGCGGGGAACGGCCGTGGTTGCTGATTTGCAGGTAAGCCACGCTCATCGTCTGGCCGGGCCGCACCCACACGCCGCTGACCTCAATTGGTTCACTCGGTGCTGTGGCGGTGCAGCTGAGGAGAACGCCCGTTAGCAGCCCCAGCCACAGCAGGTAAACACGTTGCTGTTTCATCGTTTAATGCCCCGACGCTTCCGGAAAGCCGCTGCCGCCAAAGATGTCGGGATTTTCGTTGCCTGCTGCGTACAAAAAGCCCACCAGCCCCCGCTCCAGGCGGCTCAGCGCATGGTCAACCAGGATGTAGCGGCCCGGCACATCCATCGTAAATTCCACGACGGTCGCCCCGCCGGGCGGCACCAGCGTCGTCTGTACGTCCGTCAGCGGTGGTGAAGTGAGCGAGGCCTGGTCGTACACCTTGTCGAAGATTTCACCAATCAGGTGCAGCGACGAGATTTTGTTAGGACCACCCACGCCGAAGAAGATGCGCACCGTATCGCCCACCTCGACGCGCATGGCATACTCGTCCAACGTCAGGGCACCGGCCGCGCCGTTAAAGACGTAATATTCCGGGTCTTCGTCCAGCATTTTTTCGTGGCTAAAGGTGAGATGCCCCGGCGTGCCAAACGGCTGCTCGGTGTAGATTTCACCCTGCATCACGTAAAATTCGTGGTCCACTGGCGACAGACCTTCTTCAGGCTCCACCAGAATCAGGCCGTACATGCCGCTAGAGATGTGGTGGGGAATACTGGCGGTGGCACAGTGGTAAACATACAGGCCGGGCTGAAGCGCCTTAAACTGAAAGATGGATGTTTCGTCTGCGGCCGTTTGGGTGAACACCGCGCCGCCGCCGGGGCCGGTCACCGCGTGCAGGTCAATGGAGTGCGGCAGCACGCTTGTCATCTGGTTCTGCAGGTGCAGCTCCATCGTGTCGCCCACGCGCAACCGCAGCATGGGGCCGGGCACCTGGCCGTCAAAGGTCATGTAGCGGAAGGTGGTGCCGTCGGCCAGCTGGCCGTCTACCTCGACGGCCGTCATCTCTACCACGTGGTGCTGCGGCGTGCGGGACGTAATCGGCGCGGGCAGGTCGGTGGGATTGCGGATAATGGAAACAGCATCAACGGCGGCGGAAACGGCCGTCTTGGACATCGTGTGTCCCGTTTCGCCGTTTGCCCCCAACACGGGGTCTGCCGCCACCTGCAGCGCCACCCCTTCCGGATTCTCCAGGTAAGCAATCACGCTGGCCACTTCATCGGGGGAAAGCTGCAAGTTGGGCATGGTGATGCTGTTGAATTCGGCCAGCAGTTCGGTGGCGATGGGATCCCCTTCGGCCAGCATGGCGTCTGGCTCGGCGATCCAGCGGCTCAGCCAATCGGCGTCGCGCCGGGCGGCCACCCCGGCCAGGTCCGGCCCCACCCGCACGCCGCCACCCACCGAATGGCAGGCGGCACAGTTGGCCGCGAAGATCACTTCCCCCTGAGCAATCGCTTCAGTGTTGACAGCGGGCACGATGGCGGATTGGTTGGGGGATACGGCCGTTTCCGCCCCCGCTTCCCCCCCGGTAAAAATCAGCAAAGCCACACCGCCCACGCAGGCGATGACGGCCAGAGCCAGGATCACACCCATTTGCACCAGGGTGATTGGTTTTTTGTAACCAGGCAGCGTGGCTGCCTCGTTGGGTTGGGTTTGCATAGTTAACCTCCAAATGTCACACAGACCCCCACCCTACCCTCCCCCTGGCAGGGGGAGGGAATCCGGCTCCCTCTCCCTCCTAGAGAGAGGGTTGGGGTGAGGGTGAAAAACCTGTTTACTTCTTTGAAGGTTAGGTGATTTTGAGGAAGCGTGCCTTGATTTAGATCAAGTCGCAGGCCTACAGCTTCGCCTGGTCGCGCAAAATGTCGAGAGCGACGATGAGGATTTGCTGACGGTCGAAGCGAATCGCGCCCGCCTGTTCCAGCACGCGCAGGGAGCGGCTGATCGATTCAGGGGTGGTGGCCAGGTGGTTGGCAATGAGGGTGCGGGTGATGGCCGGATGGGTGAGGTCGGCGCTGGCGGCTTCGGCGTGGTTGAGCAAAAAGTTGGCCAGCCGGGCGGTAACGGGGCGCAGCGCCAAATCTTCCATACGCCCGACGATGTGGCGCACGCGGCCCACCAGCCCGCGCAGCACGGCCAGGCAGAGCTGGTGGTCTTCTTGCAGGGCGGCGGTAAAGACGGCCGTATGAATCATCCACACCGACGCCTCCGTCATGGCCATGGTATTAACGGGATTGGCCGCGCCGTCCAGGGCGGCCAGCTCGTTAAACGAGTCGCCAGGGCCAAAGAAGCGCAAAATGTATTCGTGGCCATCGGGGGAAACCTTGTAGGCTTTGATACGGCCGTATTCCACCGCACACAGCCCCGCCGATGGCTCTCCCTCCCAAAAGATCGCCTCGTCTGGCTGGAAGGTGCGATGCACCGCCTGGGCCGCCAGATGGTTGATAAAGTCATCGGCCACCTGGGCAAAATAGGGCAGCTGGCGCAGCAGCGTCGACACAGAAAAGTCACTCATCAGTCTTGTCCTCGTCAGTTGGTTTGGGCGTCCACAGCTCCAGGCGGTGGCCTTCGGGGTCGGTGCAGTAACACACCTGCGCCTGCCACTTGTGTTGGACGGGTGTGGTGGCGATGCCCACTTTCTCCAGCCGGGCCTTGCTGGCCGCCACGTCGTCCACTTGCCAGGTCAGGGTGATGCCCTGGCCCGCCACCGCGTCAATGGTGGCCCGCGCTGCGTCGGCAACGGACAGAAAGCTGGTAGGCGTCAGCTCAAACTCGACAAACCAGTCGTTGGCAAAGACCACGGGCAGTCCCAGCTGGTCGCGGTAAAAATCAACGGTTGCCTGCCAGCGGTGGCAGTACAAAATAGTGTTGGTGCGCCGGAGCGCAAGGATGGGCATCATGTTTCACTTCCTCGCGCTCATTTTACCCGATTCTGCGGCGGGGAACCGCCTGCTCTTATGTTGCTCAGCGCAAAGAACGTCAGAGTGCCAGGTAATCTCGCCCTTGCAGCCGCTCATCAATTTTTTGCCAGATCTGGTCCAGATGCTCTTCGTAACGGACGTAATTCAGATTGTTGGTATCAATTGTCAGCACGGCGCTGCGCAAAAAGTTGGCCGCCCATTCATCGTAGAGCCGGTTGAGCTGCTCCAGGTAGGCATCGGCGATTTGCTGTTCGTAGTCACGGCCGCGCTGGATGATGCGCTGGCGCAGCGTGGGTACCGACGCCTTGAGGTAAATGACCAGGTGCGGCGGCGTCAAAACCGTGGCCAGCGTCTGGTACAAATCGAAGTAGCAGGCCCAATCTCGCTCGCTCATGTTGCCCTGCACATAGAGGTTGCGGGCAAAAATCTCGGCGTCCTCGTACACACTGCGGTCCTGGATGATGGCATTTTGCCGCTGGAGCAGGTAATGGTGCTGCTGTAACCGCCGCGACAGAAAAAAGACCTGCGAGTGAAAGCTCCAGCGGGTCATGTCTGCGTAGAAGTCGGCCAGGTATGGATTTTCGGCCACGGCCTCGTAGACGGGCTCCCAACCGGTGCGCCTGGCCAGCAGGTCCACCAGGGTAGACTTGCCCACGCCGATGTTGCCCGCAATGGTGATGAAATATTTTGGCATAAAAATAAATCCTTTTTGCCGAGATTTTACTCGTTTTCAGGAGAGGAGAAAGTAGCAAAAGATGATACCGGTGTACAAAAATCCGGCGGTAGTGGAAAGCAGCACTAACCGTTCGGAACGAGCCGCTTCTGATGGCCGCCAGAAGCGGTGCAGCAGGGCGGGCAGGCCAATCAGCCCAAACGGCAGCAAAAACCAGGGGATGGTACCGGTGAGGACAAACACCAGAGCGATGAGCAGGCAAACGGCCGTTATCCACCTTACCCCCTGCACCACCCGTCCCCGCCCCAACCAGGTGGTGAACGTGTTACCCGCCTGCACGTCCACGACAAAATCGCGCGCCTGCTGCTCCAGCTGCGCCGTCAGCGACGCCAGGAACAGGATGGCCAGCAGCACCCAATCGAGCAAGCTCCAGCTGGCGCGGATGAGAACCAGGCACACTACGTAGGGAAAGGTTTGCACAAACAGGGCGTGGGTGAGCAGGTCCAGGCCAGGGCGCATTTTCAGGCGCAGCGGCGGTGCGGAGTAAGCCCAGGCGACCAGGCCGCTCACCAGCCAGAGCAGCCAGCCCACCAGGCCAAAGGGGGCAAAGGCCGCCGCCACTACTGCCAGCAGCACCAGAGAAAACGCGGCCACCAGCCACCCGGGCACCGGCTGCTGCACAAAAAAGTTACGCTGCCCTTTCTGCCCATCGAGCCGGTCAAACGGGGCGTCAAAATAGTCGTTGAGGGCAAAGGCAAACCAGTACCCCACACCCATCGCCAGGGCGAGCACGGCCGTTTCCCGCCGAATTGCGCCATGAATGAGCAGAGGCAGCGTGGCAATGACCATTGCCACCTGCCAGGCATCCATATGATTGCTGATTAACTTAAAAATTGGGGGGTTTTGCGAAATATGTGAACGGTGTCGATGCATACAGTGCTGCGGTGAATGATGACAATTTGGGCCGTTACGGCCGTACCGCCAGTAAGATCAGTTGGCGGCGGGCGGCGCGACCAGCGGCGCGGCTGGGGGCGCTGCCGGGGGCAGGAGTTCATTCACCGTCTTAATCAGTTTATCGGGCATCACCGGCTGCGGCAAGTAACGATCGGCTCCGGCGGCAAGACCTTCGCGGATGCTGCCCCCATCGGCCCGGGCACTGACGATAATGATGGGCAAATCGGCCGTTCTGGGATTCTGGCGCACCTGTTCACAGACGGCAAAGCCGTCCATGTGCGGCATCATCACATCCAGCGTCATCAAATCGGGAATCTTGTTGTCGAGAGAGAGCAGCGCTTCCGCGCCATCGGCGGCTTCGGCCACACCAAACCCGGCGCGCTCCAAAATCATGCGCAGCAGCTGCCGCTTCATTGGATCATCATCCACCACCAAAACTGAATACCCCATGATCTTTCCTACCTTGGCGAAAACCATTCACCACCCCTGGAACGGAATGACTTTCAATCTACCGCGCAAAAATGACAATCAAACTAGCTAGCTTCGACGCCAGATTTGCCATGCGGTCACAGAACGATTTCGATTTTAGAACCTGTGGGTGTTTTGAGTACTTCTATGCGACTGGGAAAAGCATCACGCAGCTCTTCAATGTGGGTAATCACCAAAATACGCCGGAAATCACCCTGGATGATATTGATGGCTTCGATGAGGCGTTGACGGCCGTTGGGATCCTGGCTGCCAAACCCTTCGTCAATCACCAGGGTTTGCAGCCGCGCCCCGGCCCGTTTGGCCAGAAGCTGCGAGAGTGCCAGGCGGATGGCAAAGTTGACACGGAACTGTTCGCCACCGCTGTAGTTATCATACGGCCTTTCGCCCGCGCTGTCCATTATTTGAATGTCCAATGTTTCCGCCAGGCCATCGCGGCTCTTCAGGCGGCGCTGTGTGGGGAAGGTCACGCGCATTTCGCCGCTGGTGAGGCGGTCCAGCAGCTCGTTGGCCCGCTCCTCAATTTCTGGCAGCGCTTGCTCGATGAGCAGGGCCTGGACGCCGCCTTTGCCACACGCTTTCTCCAACAGCTTGAGCCGCTGGATTTGCTGGCGCACGGCCGTTCGCTTTTCGTCCAGCGTTTTCTGCCGCTGCCGCTGGTCGGCCAGCACTTCGAGGCGATTTTGGGCCACCGCCACACGCTGGTTGGCCGCAATTTGCGCCTCGCGCAGGTCAAATACTTCATTTTCCACACCGCGTAAATCGCCACCATCGGCCATCATTTGGGCCAGATCGGCGGCGGCCGTTTCGTGCTGCTGGGTCAACTCGTCAAGCGACTGCGCCTGCTCGGCAATACGCTGGCTGCCTTCGGCCAGAGCATCATCCAGCGGCTTGACGGCCGCTTCGGCCTGCTTCAGCTGCTGGTATGTCTCCGGGGCTTCGGCCAATTCAGTGCGGGCCTGCCGGGCGGCGGCATGCGCTGCGGCCTCATAACCCAGCTCAGCCAGCTCGGCGTTGAGACCGGCCAGCGCCAGTTGGGCCTCGGCGGCAAAGTCACCGCTGCTCAGCTGCTGCTGCACGGCCGTTAGCTGCGCCTGCCCCGATTCGGCCCATTCGCCCATGAAGCGAGTGAGTTCTGCCCACCGCGCTTCGTCGTTGGCCACCCGCTGCTCCTGCTGGCGGCGCGTGGCTTCCAGGGTGGGTTTGGCCTGAACGGCCGTCCCCAACGCCACCACCTGCGCCCGCAAATCGGCCAGCGTGTCTTGCGCCAGGGTTACTTCCAGCGCGGCCAATTGGGCCATATCGCCCGCCTCCCACTCGGCCAGGGATTGGGTGATTTCATCCAGCCGCGCCTGGGCCTGGGCCTGCCGCTGCTGCTGCGTCTGCCGCTGCTTTTCCAGCTGCGGCCGTTGGGCCACCACGCGGCTCAGTTCAGCCAGCTGGGCCGTGAGCGTGTCGATGGTTTGCTTGTTGCTGCGGAACCGTTCCCCCATGCCCGCCCCTTCGGCCTGGAGTTCGCCAATCACCTGGGCCCGGTGCGCCGGGGTGAGTTCCTGGCCGCAGAGCGGGCAGCTGCCGCCGGTTTCGGCTTCCAGCTGCTCGATGCGGATTTTTAGCCGGTTCATCTGCTCTTTGAGGGCGGGCTGGCTGCTGTCCAGCCCCACTTTTTCTGCCTGGGCGGTGGCGTAGGTCTGTTCCTGCTGGCTCAATTCGGCCAGCCGGAGATCCAGCTCGGCCACCTGTTTGTCGGCGGCCTGGAGGTTTTGCGACACGGCCGTTTCTTCTTCGCGCAGGGTGGTCATACGTCGGGCCAGGTTTTGCAGCCGGGCCAGCTCCCGATTTTGCGACTCGCGCTCGCTTTCCTGCTTTTGCAGTTCGGTGCGCAGGTGGTGCCACTCGGTTTCTTGCTCAGCCAGGGCCGACAGCTGGGCTTCCAGGTCGGCCAGCTTTGTTTTGGCCACAGCGAGCTCTTCTTGCAGCGCGGCCTGCTCGCCAGCGGCTGCTTCGGCACGGCGGGCCTGGCCTTCCAGTTCCGCCAGCCGCTGGGCCAGGCGCGATTTTTCCTGGGCGATGGCCACTTCGTACGGCCGTTTGCTCTGCTCCAACCGGTTGAACTGCTCGGCCCGCTCCTGCCAGCCCTGGAAGGTGGCGTCGGCCGCCTGCCACTGGGCGTAGGTGGCGGTGATGGTGGCGGCGTTTTGCAGAACGGCCGTGTAACCATCGCGCTCCTGCTGCCGCTGGACCTGGCTGCGCTGCAAACTTTCCAGCTGGGCTTTACCCCGGTTCAGGTTGGTAGCCAGGGTAGCGACGAGCTGTTTGTGCTGCTGAACGGCCGTCTCGACCCGGCGCAGCTGCTGCAAAAGCGCCTCCTTGTCGGCCAGGCGTTGAGCAATGCCTTCGAGGGCGGTTTGGGCTTCGGTTACGGCCGTTTGCCGCGCCTCTTCCTGCCCCAGCTCCTCCTCAATTTCGTTAATTTGCGCCTCAAGCAACGCCAGCTGCGTTTCTTCCTCTTTGCGGCGGGTGAGCGCTCGCTCGCGGTACTGTTCCCATACGCTCACCCCCAACAGGTC
>CAUJGI010000172.1 GCA_963169155.1 Chloroflexota bacterium | reverse complement strand
CCTAATTTTGAAGATGCTAGAGCCTCCTCCCCAGAATATTTGTTTGCAATCAACCAGCACAATGAAGTAATCAAGTCCATTTGCGAATCGCACAATTTACCATGCTACGACTTCGCCCAAGATATGCCTATTGATGAAATTTACTGGGATGACGGCCGTCACCTAAACGAACAAGGAGCCAGGCTCAAAGCCGAACTATTTGCAGAATTTATTGAAAGTAAAGGGATTATAGAAGAAGGTTTATTAACTGATGACAACTGACTTATTTTCTCAGTCTGGTGAGTAGACTTATGTTGTTCTGACTGCATCCTTTGATTTAGATACTGAGACATTGGATTCAGGTCTGGCCTATCCTAATGCTTAACATGAGCCGTAAGATACAATTTCTAAACTGAAATCATGTTCGTAAACTTATTCTTTCTTCTAACCCTCCCACAGTTTGCGAATTAATCAAGTTTTACAAGCACAGAAGTAACTTTCCAAATTTAAGAAGCAGCCCGGAACCGATCCTTTGCACCGATTGGCTCAGGGCCGCTTTTTTTATGAGTGTTGCCTACAATTTATTCAAAGGGGTATAAACCATTGTTAGCTACTAAAGAAAAAACCACTCTCATTCCTCCCTACGGGGACAAACTCGTGAACTTACTTGTTCCCAGCGAAGTGCTGGAAGAGCGTACCGCTTACGCGGGCCAATTGCCTTCGATTCGCCTGTCGGATCGCTCTGTGTGTGACTTTGAACTGCTGGCTACCGGCGCTTTTTCACCCCTGGACCAATTTATGGGCCAGGCGGATTACCAGAGCGTACTGGACACGATGCGCCTGGCCAATGGGTATGTCTTCCCCATTCCGATTCCACTGCCTATTGATGATGAGGTTGAGGTAACGGTGGGGCAGGATGTGGCCTTGCGCGACCCGCAAAATGAGCTGCTAGCCATTATGCGCGTGGAAGAGGTTTATAATTGGGATTTGGAGGAAACGGCCGTAAAAGCCTTTGGCACCACCGACCTCCGCCACCCCATCGTCGCCGAAATGCACCGCTGGGGCAAACGTAATATCGCCGGCCCCATCGAGGCGCTGCGCCTGCCCACCCACTACGACTTTAAAGATATCCGCATGACGCCCGCCGAAACCCGCGCCCGACTGGAAACCTTCGGCCACCAAAACGTGGTGGCCTTCCAAACCCGCAACCCCATGCACCGCGTCCACGAAGAGCTCACCAAACGGGCCATCGAAGAAAAAGATGGTGTGCTGCTGCTGCACCCCGTGGTGGGTCTGACCAAGCCGGGTGACGTGGACTATTTTACCCGCGTGCGCACCTACAAAGCGTTGGCCAACAATTATTATGACCAGGATCGCATTTTGCTCTCGCTGCTGCCGCTGGCCATGCGCATGGGCGGCCCGCGTGAAGCGCTGTGGCACGCCATCATTCGCCGCAACTATGGCGTCAACCACCTGATTGTGGGGCGTGACCATGCTGGCCCCGGTAACGACTCCGAAGGCAAGCCGTTCTACGGCCCGTACGACGCTCAGGATTTGGTCGAGAGCTTTAGCGAGGAAATTGGTGTCACCGTAGTTCCTTTCCGCATGCTGGTTTACCTGCCGGAAGAATCGCGTTACGAAGAAATCACCAACATTACCGACGGCGTGAAAACGGCCAATATCTCTGGTACGCAGGTGCGCGAGGAATATTTGCACAAGGGCCAGCTGCTGCCCCAATGGTTTACCCGCCCGCACGTGGCCGAAATTTTGTCTGAGACGTACCCGCCGCGCTACCGGCAAGGGGTCTGCATCTGGCTGACCGGGCTGCACAATGCCGGTAAGTCAACCACGGCCAATGTGCTGACCACGCTGCTGCAGGAATACGGCCGTAACGTCACCGTGCTTGATGGTGATGTGGTTCGTACCCACTTCTCTGAAGGGCTCGGCTACAGCAAGGAAGACCGTGACGACCACGTACGCCGCATCGGCTACGTAGCCGCCGAAATTGTGCGCCATGGCGGCATCACCGTGTGCGCCGCCGTCAGTCCGTACCGGGCCACCCGCAACGACGTGCGCAGCATGATGGAAAGCGACCACTACATTGAGGTCTTTGTCGATACGCCGCTGGAAGTATGTGAAGGCCGAGACACCAAAGGCATGTACGCTCAAGCCCGCAGTGGCAAAATCAAAGGGTTCACCGGCATTGATGATCCCTATGAAGCGCCGCGCCACCCGGAAATCCGCGTCGATACAATTGCCCACACGGCCGAAGAAAATGCCCACCAAATTTTGGCCTACTTGCTCGACAAAGGGTTCATTCGCCCCCACCAATAAAAAACTGTAATTGCGTCATTGGGTAATTGAGCCGACCAGCAAATTGCCCAATAACGCAATTACCCAATTACCCCTTAAAAGGATTTATCATGACCGAACAACAAGGATTTGTACTGTGGATGACCGGCCTGTCTGGCGCCGGGAAAACAACCATCGCCCTGGAAATGCTGGACCAGCTGGCTGAGCGCAATCTGCGCCTGGAACGGCTGGATGGCGACGTCGTGCGCGAAAGTCTGACCCGCGACCTGGGCTTTTCCAAAGAAGATCGCGAAAAGAACATCGAGCGCATCACCTTTGTCGCCAAGCTGCTCTCCCGCAATGGCGTCGGCTGCATCTGCTCCTTCATCTCCCCCTACCAATCCATCCGCGACGACGTGCGGGCCAGCACAACCAACTTCCTGGAAGTGTTCATTGACGCGCCCCTGGATGTGGTAATCGCCCGGGATGTGAAAGGCATGTACAAAAAAGCGCTGGCAGGTGAGCTCAAAAACTTCACCGGCATTTCTGATCCGTTTGAAGCCCCGGCCAACCCGGACATCCACGTGCGCACCGACAAACAAACCGTCGCCGAAAGCGCCGCCTACATCATCGGTGAGCTGGAAAAGCGCGGCCTGATTCCAGTAGCTGAACCAGCGTAAGCAGACAACTTTTCATTTCCCCGGAAACAGCGCAGCGGCTTTGCCGTACCTGCTGAAGTTTCCGGGGGAAAAGAGGGTGGAGAGTGGAGATTAATAATCTCTAATCTCCACTCTCTTTTTTGCTTTATTCAAGGCCACCCTCTATGCTTCTGGGCTATGAATATTCAGTCGGCGCTGCGTGACGGCCGTTCCCAACTCACCCCCCA
>CAUJGI010000171.1 GCA_963169155.1 Chloroflexota bacterium | reverse complement strand
GTTGCGGCGGCGATTCTGTTTGTCAGGCCGACCTTGCCGTCGCAAAGCGCCGCAGGGCGCACGCCGCGTGCGGTGGTAACGGTGGTGGTGACCCCCGTGCCGGCGGCAACGGCCGTAACCGAGGACACCAGCACCGAAATCACCTTACCAGCGGGATTTGTCAGCCTGGCTGATGCGCCGCGCAGCAGCGTAGCCAACCGCCCCCGGCGCATCGTCATCCCCAGCATTGATGTCGATGCCCCGGTCGTCGAGGTGGGTATGACGCCGATTGGCGGCGGGGACGAAACGCTTTACCAGTGGCAGGTTCCGGCAGATTACGAAGCAGGCTGGCACAACACCAGTGCGCCGTTAGGCGAACCGGGCAACACGGTGCTCAACGGCCACCACAACATTTTTGGCGAAGTTTTCGGCCGTTTGGTGGACCTGGAAGTAGGGTCAGAAATTGTAGTGTACGATGCGGGAAATCCGCATAGCTATACCGTTGCCGAGATAGAAATCTTACCAGAGCGTGATCAACCTCTGGCGGTGCGCCAGGAAAACGCGGCATGGATTCAGCCAACAGACGACGAGCGCCTGACGCTGGTCACCTGCTGGCCACATACCGACAATTCGCACCGTCTCATTGTGGTCGCTTATCCAACAAATTCCAATTGATGATGTCACGTATCGGGACAAAAGTTTTGTTTTCGCTCAATTTTTAGGAGGTCAAACATGAATCAAATGAAACGTACTGGCTTGGTGGTGCTGCTGTTAAGCACAATTTTTCTGCTGGTGGTAGGAAGTGTGCAGGCCCAAGACAGCGGCTCCATTTCTGGGGCAGTCTACCTGGATGTGAATGGCGACGGCCGTTGCTTCAACACTGGCGTCACGGGGGAAGGTCCGGTTCAGGGGGTCACCATTGAATTTGCCAGCAGCGATGAGGCGACGGTAGTCACCCTGACCACCGCCAGCGATGGCACTTACGGCCTGGCCGCCGCCGGGCAAAGCTATTGGCGCGTCACGGCCAAACCAGACGCCGCCAAGTATGTGGTGACCTCAGAAAATCCACTCTACGCCCCGGTTTTCCCGGAAAACGGACTGGCGCAAACTGGTTATAACTTCTGCGTGAGCCAGGGCACCAATGCGGTGATCATTTTGCCGGAATCTGGCGCGGCCGCCAGCAGCAATGTGGCGGTGTGGGTAACGGCCGTTTTTGGCCTGGCCCTCATTGGTATGGGGATTGTGCTGGAAGCTAAACGTCGGCAGGTCTAATTTTTGCACCCACTTGCCCGCAGGCTGTAACCAATCAGTCTGCGGGCAATTCGTTTGTTTAGGGCAGCAGCAGCACCTTGCCAATATTTTGGCGATCTTGCAGGTAATGGTGGGCTGCGGCGGCCTCGTCAAAAGAAAAGGTCTGGGCGATTTTGGGGCGGAACAGCGCTTCATCGTACCAGGCCACGATTTGTTTCATCCACGGCTGCATCATGGCCGCCTGATCCCACATTTGCCCCAGGTTCACCCCAATTACCGCCTTGTTGTCTTTCATCAGCCTGAATGGTGTGTAAAACGGCACCATCACCATGCCGCGAAAAACAGACCAGAGAGAGCGGCGCTTGCCTGGGGCCAGGCTGCTGACCCCAAAGTGAATTAAACGGCCGCTTGGCATCAACAGCCGGTAATTTTTGGGCCAATGCACCCCACCCAACGGGTCCAGCACCAGATGCACCCCTTTACCGCCCGTTAAATCCATGAGCACCCGCTCATAATCCCGATTGCGGTAATCAATGGCGTGATCCAGACCATGCGAAAGCAAATAATCGTGTTTTTCCGGGGAAGCGGTGCCGTACGTTTCCGCGCCTAAAATGCGGCAAAGGTCCAGCGCCGCCAGCCCCACACCACCCGCTGCACCGTGAATCAACACCTTATCGCCGGCCCGCAGCGAACCCATCACCACCAACATCATGTAGGCCGTCAGGTAAGTCAGGGGGATGGCCGCGGCATCGGGGGCACTCATCCAGTCCAGCCGCTTAAATACCTGACGATACGGCACACACACCACATTGCTGTAGCCACCAAACTGCGTCAGGGCAAAAACAGCATCCCCCTCGCGAAAATCAGGCACTCCCTGGGCCACCAGGTCAATTCGGCCGCTCACTTCATAACCTGGCACAAAAGGCAAACGCGGCGCATCGGGGTAGATGCCCAATCGGCCTAAAATATCGGCAAAATTCACCCCGGCCGCTTCCACGCGAATTCGCACTTCACCACTGCGGGGAATTGGGTCTGGAGCATCTTGAAGACGAAGAACTTCTGGGGGGCCTGCTTTTTGAATCCAAATTTGTTGCATGGGCAGATTATAGCGTGTCTTTTCGTGAGAAAAACTGTCAAATGTTGCGAGTAAGATAGAATCGTTTTATCTTCTAGACTCAGCAATGCTTTTCAGGTTACGGCCGTTTTCCCCAGATAATTAGTACCAATTGCAAAGATATGCTGGCTGATGTGGTACCTAAGCGGGAGTGTCCCTAAATATCGGGGCCCTTAGAATTAGCAAGTAGGCCAAATTTAATGAAATCTTTATGGCCATCTGGGGAGCAAATTATGTTACAACTCAATTGGATTCAAGCAGAAAAGAGCATGTATAACAACCCATCTATTCAACAGATTCAACATGACGTACGAGCAGCTTTAGAGATCGTGATGGGTGACTCCTCCCCAGAAATGCTGGATGAGATGTCTTCAATTTTCCTGGAGGATGCCGTCCCGCTTTTCGCGCAGATGAAAACAGGGCTTGCTACCGGCGATTTCAAAGCCATCAGTGTGGCGGCCCACACGCTAAAAGGCAGCAGTGCGACCATCGGCCTGGATAAATTCGCCCAGCTTTGCCTGGCGCTGGAGCAAAGCAGCCAAGCACAGGAAACCGGCCAGATTGGTCTTTCTATTGCCGGACTAGAAGCAGAGTTCACAACGATTGAAGAGGCTTTACGCCATTTCCTATTCTAAGGGTGCGTTCAGAATTAACTTTGGACATTTGTGCGTCAACGCACCCTAAAAGCTCATCCGTCAATTCCATATTTATAAACGGATGAGCCCTAAGCGTCCATTCGCAAATAAGTTAACGGAATTGACGAGTGGGCTTAAAGCAGCCGCTCGGCCTGGCAACCGCCACTTTATTTCCGAACGGCTACCTAACACAAGTGCTGACACCCCGGCCTTATGATGCATCTAAGCAAACTTCAGTCTGAATTAGAAATACTGAAGCTCGACACCTTACAGCCGCCATCCCCAGAACAATGGCAGCAATTTTTGCGTCAAATTGGCGTGGTCTTTGAGACTTACGAGCAAAATCTGCTTGCCAACACCCTGATCAACGATATTTTGGCCCAGGCCTCCTCCATTTTAAATCCCATTGAAATTTTAGAGATTATTTGTGAAAAGGTGGCCACCGCTTTTGATGTGCCACAAGCGGCCGTTGCCATGTTTAACGAAGAGGGCACGGAAGCGCATGTGGTGGCGGAGTACTTGGAAGAAGGACGGCCGTCTGGCCTGGGCCTCATCTTTCCCGTTAAAAACAACCTGGCCACAGAAAAAGTGGTCGAAACACGCCAGCCCGTTGTCGTGACCAATGTACAAACCGATCCGCTCATGGAGAGCACCCGCGATGTGCTGGTCTATCGTGGTACGGTGACCATGATGATTGCCCCGATTCTCGTCGGTGGCCATGCTATCGGCACGTTTGGTTTGGATTCCCTCACCGAGCGGCAGTTCAGCAATCAAGAAATTTCCCTGGTGCAACGAGTCATGACCACCGCAGGCCAGGTGCTTTCCAACGCCCAGCTGTACACCAAACTACAAGATGAACTGGTAGCTCGCCGCCAGGCTGAAGCAGAACTTTCTTCGCTTTACCGCGCTGCCACCCAACTGCTAACCTACGCCAGCCTGGACGAACTTGCCCAGCAGATTGCCGACAATCTGGTAGAAGAATTTGATTTTGCCGATTGCAGCCTGCTGCTGCTGGAGAAACCAATCCAGCTTAAAAGCAACAAGATTCAGCGGAAAGATTGGGATGACAATATGCTGCTGCGTCTGGCATTCCGCGGCCAGTTTACCCACGAAGTGGCGCAAGAAATTCCCCTCAGTGGCGCGGGATTGATCGCCACGGCCGTTCGCAGCAACCAGGTCATTTACAGCCCCAACGTCACCACCGACCCACGCTATCTCGCCGTGGACGAGAAGACCTTTTCCGAACTGGTGGTGCCGCTGCGGGTGGGCAGCGAAATGCTGGGCGCTCTGGATTTGCAAAGCCCGGACAAAGATGCGTTTGACGGCCGTTCCCTGGCCGTGGTGCAGGTTTATGCCGAACATGCCAGTCTGGCCCTGCTCAATGGCCTGCTCACCACCCAGCTGCGCCAACGGGCCGAAGAACTGCTAGAAGCCAAAGAAGTTGCCGAAAAAGCCAGCAAGGCAAAATCCGCCTTTCTAGCCAATATGAGTCATGAAATACGCACACCGCTTAACGCCATCATTGGTTTAACCAACCTGCTCCTGGACACCGATCTCACTGCGGAACAGCAAGACTTCGTGGAGACCACGCATCGCAGCGGCGAAGCTCTACTAAGCATTCTCAACGACATTTTGGATTTCAGCAAAATCGAAGCCGACCGGCTGGAGTTAGAAGAGCAGCCGTTTAATTTGCAACAATGCATTGAAGAGTCCCTGGATCTGCTGGCATCTAAGGCCGGCAGCAAAGGGCTCAATCTGGCGTACTTCATGGAGAAGAGCGTCCCCACCTTCATCGAAGGCGACATCACCCGGCTGCGCCAGATTTTGGTGAACTTAATTGGCAACGGCGTTAAATTCACCGCCAAAGGCGAGATTGTCGTTGATGTTTCCAGCGAAGCCCTGACTGACGGCAGGCATGAAATTCACGTTGCCATCAAAGATACCGGCATCGGCATTCGCCCTGACCGTTTACACCGCCTGTTTCAATCGTTTAGCCAGGTAGATGCCTCAACGACGCGGCAGTACGGCGGCACCGGGCTGGGCCTGGCCATCTCTAAGCGGCTGACCGAGCTGATGGGCGGCAAAATGTGGGTAGAAAGTGAAGTGGATAAAGGTTCCATCTTCCATTTTACGCTCCAGGCCAGGGAAGCCCCCCTTGTAGCCAACGCCAGGCTGGTGAACACCTCCCCTGTGCTGCACAACCGCCATCTGCTGATCGTTGATGATAACCTGACTAATCGCACCATTTTGACCCGTCAGGCAGAATCATGGCAAATGATCCCTCACTGCTTCACCAGCAGCAGCGAGGTTATTGCGGCGCTAAACGGAAACGTGAAGTTTGATGTCGCCATTTTAGATATGCAAATGCCCAACATCGACGGCGGCATGTTGGCCCAAATCATCCGCAAGAAATACAGCAAAGCTGAGCTGCCCATGGTCATGCTGACATCCCTGGGTCAGCCCCTGCCTGAGTTTCAACGAGAGCTGTTTAATGCCTTCCTGACCAAGCCGGTGAAGTCATCGATTTTGTACAACGTTTTAACAGGTTTGTTTAATGCAAACGAAGTGCACCAGCCGATAACCGATAAGCAAGATTTATTCGACACCACGCTGGGACAACGCTACCCACTGCGCATTTTGCTGGCAGAAGATAACTTAATCAACCAAAAAGTGGCGCTGCGCATGTTGGAACGGCTGGGCTACCGGACCGATGTGGCCGCCAATGGCTTGGAAGTGATTGAAGCCGTTTTGCAACGGCCGTTTGATGTGATCTTGATGGACGTGCAAATGCCAGAAATGGACGGGGTGAAAGCCACTATTCACATTCGTGAAAAGCTTATCAGCCTGAAACAGCCATACATCATCGCCATGACCGCCAATGCCCTGGCCGGTGACCGCGAAAAATATATCAGCCTGGGCATGAATGATTATGTGAGCAAGCCTGTGCGCATTAACGAACTCACCGAGGCGCTGCAAAAAAGCTACGCCTACGCCCAACAACTAGATTAGGGCCATGATCTGGCAGCAAACACCGTACACCTTCCCCCTTTTTGCCACGGCGCTCCTGACCCTGGCGGCCGCCCTGTACGCCTACCGGCAGCGACACGCGCCCGGGGCCATCTACATGTCCGGCATGATGCTGGCTGTCATGATCTGGGTGGTTTTTTATGCGCTGGAGCTAAACACTGCGGACCTGGAAGGCAAGAAGTTGTGGTCGAAATTGCAGTACATTGGCATTGTTTACACATGCGTCAGCTACTTTTTATTTGTCCTGCATTACATCGGGGGATTGGGCAAGATCAGGCAAACACGGCCGTTTCTCCTCGCCCTGCACCTCATTCCCGCCATCACCCTGCTGCTGGCCTGGACCAATGAGTGGCATTTGCTGCTGTGGCGGTCATCGTCGCTGCTCTATGTCAATCAACTAAGCTACCTGCACCTCGATCACGGCCCCTGGTTTTGGATTTTTATTGGACATGCTTACCTGCTGCTGCTGGCCAGCACTTTGCTGCTGCTGCGCAAAATTACCGCCGTGTCCCAACATTTTCGCGGCCAGATTGCCTTTACCATCCTCGGCAGCCTGTCTCCCTGGCTGGGCAATCTGATCTACATCACCAACAGCGAAACAGTTGTGGTTTTGGACTACACGGTATTTGGGTTTTCGGTAACGGCCGTTTGCTTCATGTGGGCGCTTTTTCACTTTAGCTTTTTAGACCTGGTGCCAATAGCCCAGGAAATTGTTCTACAAAAAGTAGCCAGCGGCGTGATTGTTGTTGACAACCTGAACCGGGTAATTGAATTAAACGATACGGCCGTTGCCCTGCTTCACCAGGAAAAACGCCAGATACTCGGCAAATCGTTTGCGCCACCTGTGCCAGGGTGGGCCGACGTAGAAACCTTGCTGGTGGAAAATCGGTCAGGTCGTGTAGAACTCATCCTGGGTGAAGACTATTTTGAAGCCTACATCACGTCCCTCGACAGCGTGAGCGGGCAAGGCAACGGCCGATTAATTACCCTGCACAATATCACCCAGCAAAAAAACACCGAACTCCTGCTCAAACGCGCCAAAGAAGCCGCAGAAGCCGCTGACCGGGCCAAAACGCACTTCCTCACCAACATGAGCCATGAAATCCGCACCCCGCTCAACGCAGTGGTGGGGGGTACCGAAATGCTGCGTCAGACACAGCTCAACCCCAATCAGCGAGAAATGCTCGCAATGGTGACCCAGAGCAGCAACAATCTCATGCTGCTCATCAACAACATCCTCGATTTTGCCAAGCTGGAGGCGGGCAACCTGACGCTCAACAAACAGACCTTTGACCTGATCGACTGCGTCACGGCGGCCCTGGACAGCGTTCGGCCAGCGGCGCAAGACAAACAGATCCAGCTGGGCTATAAGATTGAGCCGACCGCGCCTACGGCCCTGGTGGGCGATCCAGTGCGGCTGCGGCAGATTTTGGTCAACTTGCTGGAAAACGGCATCAAATTTACCGAGGCAGGCAGCGTAGAAATCCACGTGAGCCACCTGGTAGAGCAAGAGAACTATCTGCTGCAATTTACCGTTAGCGATACGGGCATTGGCATTGCCGACGAGCAAATCGAGTCGCTCTTTGTGCCGTTCCACCAGGTTGATGGCTCGATGACCCGCGAATACAGCGGTAATGGGCTGGGGCTGGTCGTCTGCCAGCGCCTGGTAGCCCTGATGGATGGCAGCATCTACCTCACGTCAACCGTTGGCCAGGGAACGGCCGTCCACTTCACCGCCCAATTTTCGCCAGCGCCCACGGATCAACTCCCGCTGGTGAGGCTGCGCCACCACCAGACCACCCTGGTAAACAAGCGCCTGCTGCTCGTCACGCGTGAGGCCAACCACCGGCGACACATCAGCAAAGAAGCCCGCGTGGCTGGCCTGGAGGTCTACGCCGCAGGCAGCAGCCATGAAGCGTGTTACTGGATTGCCAATTCACAACCGTTTGACGCGGCTTTGCTGGATACGGCCGTCTGGCAAGAAGAACCTGTTATCGTCACCCAGCTGCGGCGGCCAGATACCAACACGCCGCTGCCTATTATCCTGCTCAATCCCGATGGTCCCTATCTGCCCAAAGAGGCTGCGCCAGAGACATTTGCGGGCAGCCTGGCGCTGCCCATCTCCAGCGCCCAGCTGTACGACGTGCTGATGAACATCTTTTCCGTGGCCCATACTTCGGAAAGCAGCGAAGAAGGTGAAAACGGTGCCAATATGGCCGCCCGACTGCCGCTGCGCATCCTGCTGGTGGAAGACAATCACCTCAATCAGCGCATTCTCATAAACATGTTAGACAAACTGGGCTACCGGGTTGATGTTGCCGAAAATGGCCAGATGGCCCTCGATATGACGTCCCAAATTACCTACGATGTCATCCTGATGGACATCCAGATGCCGGTGATGGATGGTGTGGAAGCTACCCAACAGATTCGGGCTTTGTGTACCGAGCGGAAACGGCCGTACATCGTGGCCGTTACGGCCCACGCTCTGGATGGGGACCGGGAATATTACCTCTCCTCGGGCATGGACGCTTACCTCAGCAAACCCGTCACGCTGAATCAATTGGTTGAAACCCTGTACCGAAGCAGGGACAGAGTGGCGACCTGTGCTTCTTCAAAGTTGCTTAAGCCTGCCGCCCCTGGCCTGTCTGGCAGCAGCCCC
>CAUJGI010000170.1 GCA_963169155.1 Chloroflexota bacterium | reverse complement strand
GGCCAGTTCGCTGGCGGCCGCTTCCCGCTGCTGGCTGATGGGCGGCAGCTCGATTTCCACTTCGGCCAGACGGCGCTGGATCGATTCGCGCCGCTCTTGCATGATGGCCACCTGCCGCCGGGCGGTTTCCAGCTGGTCACGCAGGGCGTCTCGCTTGGTTTGTGTTTCGCTCACCTGCTGCTGCAGGCGGTGAATGCGGCGGCGCAGGTCGTCACCATTTTCTTGCTGAACGCGCAATTTTTGGCGGCTGGTTTGCCACGATTTTTCGGCGGAAACGGCCGTTTCTCGTGCTCGCCGACTCTCTTTTTTGGCCACTTCCCAGCGATAGCCGTACCAGATGCGCAGCAAATTCTGCAGATCAACCGAAACTTGTTCGTAATTTTGGGCCCGGGTGGCCTGCCGTTTGAGCGAGGCGAGACGGGGGCGAATTTCCGCCAAAATGTCGTGGACGCGTTGGAGGTTGCGCTGGGTCTCCTGCAAGCGGCGCAGCGTTTCCGCGCGGCGCGATTTGTAATGGTTGATGCCTGCCGCTTCTTCAAACAGCGCCCGCCGCTCTTCGGCGCGCAAAGACAGCGCCTGGTCCACCAGCCCCTGGCCGATGATGGTGTAGGTGCGTTCCGCCAGGCCGCTGGTAGCCAGCAGGTCGGTGATGTCTTTCAGGCGTACTTTTTGGCCGTTGAGGATGTATTCGTTTTCGCCGGAGCGGTAGGCGCGACGGCCGATTTCTACTTCGCTGTAGTCGATGGGCAGCCAGCCATCGCTGTTGTCCAGGGTGAGGATCGCCTGGGCCATCCCAGCGCGGGAGCGGCTCTGGCTGCCGGCAAAGATCATGTCGGTGGTGCGCTTGCCGCGCAGGGTGCTGTAGCTTTGTTCGCCCAACACCCAGCGCACGGCGTCGGCAATGTTGCTCTTGCCGCTGCCGTTTGGCCCCACAATGGCGGTGATGCCTTCATCAAACACAAATTCGGTTTTGCTGGCGAACGTTTTGTATCCCTGGAGGACGAGTTTCTTCAGTCTCATAAGAAGATAAATGATCCGTTATTTTTGCCGAACAGGCGGCGCGCAGTATAGTGACATCTGATAAACTAGGCAAGTTGTGGGGAACGGCCGTCCCCACCAGCACTGATTGAAAACCATGTTACAATCGGGCTGCCAAAACCGTTTCGCTGTCATCGGCCAGATTACATATAATACTTGTTTGGGAAATCCAATCTCGGCACCTGATTATGCAACATGATTGACCAGTTTGTTACTGTGAAACCTGCTTTGGTTTCCAAATGTGTGTAGTTGTGGTTTACCTTACTGAAGTCGAACCTGATCGGGACTTTGTGGTGTGATTCGTCAAGAAATCGAACAAGCCATTGTGACATTAGAAGCGCAGCGCGCTTTGCTGCGGCCTGAAGTCGCCAGCGTGGCAATTCGGACGCTGCGTGAGAAGCTGACGACGCTGGTGGAGCCGCTGCCGACGCCGCAGCAGGCTCACGGCGCGGTGCTGATTGCCGATATGTCTGGCTTTACCACCATGTCTGAATTTATGGACGCCGAAGAGGTGCGGGACATGATCAACGCGGTCTGGCAAAAGCTGGACAGCGTGATTGTCTCCTGGGGCGGTCGGGTTGATAAGCATGTGGGGGATGCCGTCATTGCCTTTTTTGGCCTGCCGACGTCCCGGGAAGATGACCACGAGCGGGCGGTGCAGGCGGCGCTGGACATGCAGATGGAGCTGGCGCTGTTCAACGATGGTCCGCTGCGGCAAACGGTCAATTCTTTGCCGCAAAACCAGGCGCTGCGCATGCGCATTGGCGTTCATTACGGGCCGGTGCTGCTGGGGCCAATGGGCAGCAGCGGCGAATTCACCATTTTGGGCGACACGGTCACCGTGGCCCACCAGCTGGAGCAGCTGGCGCCGGTGGGCGGGGTGCTGGTTTCCCACCAGATTTTTGAGCAGGTTCATCCCTTTTTTGATGCCGAAGTAAAAGATGGGTTGGCGTTTAACGGCCGTTCCGAAAACGGCCGTGCCTACGTGATTACCAGAGAAAAACCACAATCTTTCCAGCGCGGCAGCCGGGGCACCAGCTTCTTGGAAACGCGCATGGTGGGCCGCACCCAGGAAATGGGCCGTTTGCAGGATGTGCTCCAGGCCACCATCGAGGCGGGGCAGGCTCAGGTGGTGACCATTGTGGGCGAGGCGGGTTTGGGCAAGTCACGCCTGCTCTATGAATTTGAGCGGATGCTGGGGTTGTGGCCTGATCAGGTGGCGTTGTACCGGGGTGGGCCAGAACGAGGGCTGCTGCAACGGCCGTACAGCCTCATCCGCGACCTGTTTGTGAACCGGTTTGAAATTCACCACCGCAACAGCCCGGCCGTGGCTCGGGAGAAGCTGGTGCGTGGCCTGATGACCCAGCTGGCCGACGGCGAAACACGGGCGCTCACCCGGGCGCACTTCATCGGCCAGCTGCTCGGCTTTGACTTCTCTGACAGCCCCCTGCTGGGCGAGAGCCTGCACGACATCCGCCAGCTGCGCGAATATGCTTTTGAGGACCTGGTGACCTATTTTACGGCCGTTTGTGAACAAAATGACGCCATCGTGATCTTCCTGGAAGATATTCATTGGGCCGATGAGTGGTCGTTTGATTTGCTGGAATACCTCATCAGCGAGTGCCACCACCTGCCGCTGCTCATCGTGTGCCTGGCACGGCCGGAGCTGCTGGAGAAACGGCCGTCGTGGCACGTGAGTGAAGACCACAACCAGCTGATTTACCACCACCTGGATTTGCCGCCCCTGTCGCTCATCGACAGCCGCCATTTGCTATCAGAGCTGCTCCAGCAAGCAGATAAGGTGCCGCTGCGCCTGAGTGAGATGATTGTCAACGGCGCGGCCGGTAATCCCAGCCACCTGGAAGAGCTGGTCAAAATCCTCATTCAAGAAGGGGTCATCGATACCAGCGTTAGTCGCTGGTACGTGCGCATGGCCAACCTCGCTGATTTGCCCACATCACTGGCACTGCCCCGGCTGATCAGCAGCCAGCTAGAGCGGCTGCCGGCGGCCACCTGCCGGGTGGCGCAGCGGGCAGCGGTGATGGGGCCGTTTTTCTGGGACATGGTGCTGCTGCAGCAAAGTGTGGAAGATGAGACCAGCCTGACCTGGGAAGAGTTGATGACGGTACTGGGTGAACTGGTTGATCTGGGCTGGATTTACCGGCGCAAAAACACGGCCTTTCCCGGCGCGCAAGAGTACGCCTTTCGCAATGATTTGATTCAACAGGTGGTGTACGGCGCGCTGCCCAGCCGCATCAAGCTGACGGCTCATGCGCGGGTGGCCGCCTGGATTATTACCCATGCCAGCGCCCAAACGGCGCAGTATGCCAGCGTCGTGGCCTATCATCTGGAACAGGCGGAAAAATACGCCCAGAGTGCCGTCTGGTACGGCCGTGCTGCCGAAAAAGCGCGCCAGGATCATGCCCCAGAAACGGCCGTTTATCACTATTGTCAGGCGTTGAATCTGCTGCCGATCGCCCCGGAAATGGCCGCCCAGCGCATTTCGCTCAACGAGGGGCTGGGTGAAATGCTGCGCCTGCTGGCCCAGTTTAAGGACGCCACGGATGCGTACCAGGCGATGATCAACACCGCCCTGGCCGCAGGTGATATCCAGTTGGCCGCGCGTGGTCATATGGGCCTCTTTTTCTGCCACTTTTTGCAGGACGATTTAACGATGGCCCTGGAAGCGGCTCAGGCCGCCGATACCCTGGCAACCCAGGCCAAACTGACCGATTGGCAAATGTTGACTCAGGTGGCGGTGGGCTGGGTGTTGGTGTTGATTGGCGATCAATATACGGCCGTACAAATTGGCAAGACGCTGTACAACAATCTTAAAGAGGGCGCGGCACCCCTGCCGCGCGCCTATATGCAGGCGCTGTTGGGGCACATTGCCCGCGAATCTGGCCATTTTGAGCGGGCCAGCAACACCACCGAAGCCGCCCGGCAGGGCTTCCGTGAACAGCAGCAGCGGCTGTGGGAAACGCTGATGCTGGCCCAGCTGGGCCACATTGCCCGTGAAAACCATGATTGGGAAACGGCCGTGAACAACTATACCGCCTGCCTGCACTATGCCCGCGACCTGGGTGATGTGTACGGCGCGGTTCTGGCTCTGCGCCATTTGGGCATGATTGCCATGCACCAGGGCCGCTATGAGCCGGCCGATACCTATTTCCACCTGGCGCTCACTCAGGCGGACAAAAGCAGCAATGACGTGCTGCGGATGCAGGTTTTTTGCTGCCTGGGGCAGCT
>CAUJGI010000169.1 GCA_963169155.1 Chloroflexota bacterium | reverse complement strand
CGCGCACTTCTTCGGTTAGCTGGGCCAACGCTTCGGCCAGGGTCTGGTTAGCCAGGGGCGATTCACGCAGGGCACTAACTGAGTGGCGCACAGCGGCCAACCCTTCCTGCGTCAGATTTTGCGCTTTGTCCAGGGCGTCTTGGGCTTTTTCTGGCTGGGTCAACATGATGGTTTTGGCCGCTTCGATTTGCACATTAACCACGGTCAGGTAATGGCCCAGATTGTCGTGAATTTCGCGGGCGACGCGGTTGCGTTCGCGCATGGTGGCCAGTTCTTCCGCCTGGGCGGCATATACGGCCAGGCGGTGGTTGGCCTGGCGCAGATCTGTGGCCAGCCGCTGCACCTGGCTGCGAGCGGCACTCTCGCGCACGGCAATGCTGGTGAAGATGAGGGTGAACAGCATTGATGCACCGATAGAGAGCAGGTCGATGATAGTTTCTTGAAACGGTTGATCGTTGAGATAAGCCAGCCAGATGAGGCCCAGCAGGATGAGGGAGATGACGGCCGTAAATCCCCACGAATATGCCAGACTTTGCGCGGCCACCGGCAGGATCATCACCCAGACGGCTCCGCTCAGGTCCTGTGTCAGGAACAAAAGCCCGGCGGTCATGGTGAGCTGGACGCCAAAGTAAAGATATAGCGCATACCAGCGATCAATGTAGCGTTCGTGCAGCATCATGCCGCCGGTGCCGTTGGCCACGTAAACGGTCCAGAACAGCAGTATCAGGCCAATTTGCCAGCCTGGCAGCGCCCAGAACTGGCTGGAAAGCAGCAGCGGCATCAGGGCCACAGTGGAAAGGGTAATGACAACGACGTTCACGCTGAGGCCGGTGAACCGCTCGGTGGATTCAATCTGCTCGGCGATGGAATTGTTCGGGTGGGGGGTGATTTCTGTCTGGTTGCTCATGCGGTTTGCGGTTCGTCTGTGGCGAGATTGGACCAATCTTCAAGATTGGTCCAATCTGAAAACTAGAAATTATCCAGCAGTTCTTCCAAATCTTCGCGGCTGAAGACGTACTGCTCGTGGCAGAAGTGGCAGTCCACCACGGTCTCACCTTCGGTGTCGATGATGTGCTGGATTTCCTCAGGACCGAGGGAGATGAGGGCCTGTTCGCTGCGGGTACGGTTACAGCCACATTCAAAGTGCAACGGCCGTCTCTCCAGCAGCTTGTACGGCATTTCGCCAAACAGCAGCGCTACAATCTCTTCCGGCGTTTTGCCGCTGTTCAGCAGATCGGCCATGGGTGGCAGCTCCTGGATGTTGTTGCGCAGCTGCTGCACAATGTCGGACTCATACGGCGGCAGTGCCTGAATCAGCAGGCCGCCCACGGTTTGTAAGTTGCCTTCGTTGTCCACGGTGTGGCTGATGTCGATGAGGGACGGGATTTGCTCCGACTGGTTGAGGAAGAAGGTTAGCTCGGCGGCGATGTCACCGCTGCCCAGGGGGACGGTGCTTTCCGACAGCTCTGGCAGCAAGGTATCCTTCACCACGGTGAGCAAGCCGGTGTCGCCCAGGGCGGCGGCAATCTGCTCAGGGGAGAGCTCGGGCAGATCGATCATTGGTTGGGAGACGTAGCCGCGGATACGGCCGTTGTTGTCTGACTCCACCAATATTTTTTGCAGCGGCCCGCTGCCCTCAAACTTCATGGCGATGCGCTGCCGCACCTTCAGCAGCGCCCCCATCAGCGCCGCGCCGGTGAGGGCGTGGCCCAGGGCAATGCTGGCGATGGGAAACGTGCTGTGCCGGTCGGCGGCTTCCCGTGCCAGATCGGTGTTGCTTGAAACAATCACGCGCACCCCGGCTTCGCGGGCCAGGGCACGAAGTAAGTAGTCGTTCACAGAGGTTCCTCGTTACCGGGTAGGGGCAGGTCTTAGACCGGCCCCTACAAACTTTTATTTTACTTTGGCCCAGGAATCGCGCAGCTGGACGGTGAGGTTGAAGACGGGATGCTCGGCGGTGCTGTCCGGGTCTTTGGCGTAGTAGCCCTGGCGCATAAACTGGTAGCTCTGGCCATTCTCGGCAAAGGCGAGGCTGGGCTCCACCTTGGCGTTGTCCAACACTTCCAGCGAGTGCGGGCTCAGGTTGACGGTGAACTCCTGGCCTTCTTCGTCTACTTCCTCCGGGTTTTCCCGGTTGAACAGCACGTTGTACTGGCGCAGCTCGGCATCCAGGGCGTGCCGGGCGCTGACCCAGTGGATGGTGCCTTTGACTTTACGGCCGTCGGGCACATTGCCCCCGCTGGTTTCTGGATCATAGGTGCAGTGCAGGGCCACCACGTTGCCGTCGTCGTCCAGCACCGCTTCGGTGCAGGTGAGCAGGTACGCGCCTAAAAAGCGCACTTCGCGTCCTTCCGTCAGGCGGAAGAAGTTGCTGGGGGCGTTGGGCATGTAATCATCCTGCTCGATGAACAGTTCGCGGCTGAACGGGACCTGCCGGGTGGTGATGTTGTTTTTGTCTTGCGGGTAAACCGGGATGTTGAACCATTCCACCTGGTCTTCTGGATAATTGGTGACGATGACGCGCAACGGCCGTAACACGGCCATCGCTCTGGGGGCATGGGCATTGAGTTCGTCGCGAACGGCCGCTTCCAGCATCGCCATATCCACGGTGCGGTTGTAGCGGGCCATGCCCACCATATCCTGGAAGTTGCGAATGGCGGCCGGTGGATAACCCCGGCGGCGCATCCCAGCCAATGTGGGCATACGCGGGTCGTCCCAGCCATTCACGTGCCCTTCCTGCACCAGCCGAATCAGCTTGCGCTTGCTAGTGATGGTGTGGCTGACGTTCAGCCGCCCAAACTCAATCTGCTGCGGGTGGTGGTCAATGTCCACCTGGTCCAAAAACCAGTCGTACAGCGGCCGGTGGTTGACGTACTCCAGCGAGCAGAACGAGTGGGTGACGCCTTCCAGGGCGTCGGACTGGCCGTGGGCCCAGTCGTACATCGGGTAGATGCACCACTTGTCGCCGGTGCGCCAGTGCGGCGCTTTGAGGATGCGGTACATCACCGGATCGCGCATGTTGATGATGGGCGAGCTCATGTCGATTTTGGCGCGCAGCACGCGCGAGCCTTCGTCGAACTCGCCATTTTTCATCCGCTCAAACAGGTCCAGGTTTTCCGCCACGCTGCGGTCGCGGTACGGGCTGTTTTGGCCCGGCTCGGTGAGCGTGCCGCGGTGGGCGCGTATCTCTTCCTGGCTTAAGTCATCCACATACGCCTTGCCCGCTTTGATGAGATCAACGGCCCAGGCATACAGCTGGTCGAAGTAGTCCGAGGCGTAGTAAAGGCGGTCTTCCCAGTCGTAACCCAGCCAGCGGATGTCGTGCATGATGCCTTCGACATACTCGGTTTCTTCCTTGGTGGGATTGGTGTCGTCGAAGCGCAGGTTGCACTTGCCGCCAAACTCGGCGGCAATTTTGAAGTCGGTGTGGATGGCGTTGGCGTGGCCGATGTGCAGATAGCCGTTGGGTTCGGGGGGAAAGCGAGTATGGACACGGCCGTTGAAACGGCCGTTGGCCACATCCTCCGCAATCATTGTGCGCAGAAAATCACTCGGGGTGTCTTGTTCGTTGTTTTCCGGCATGGGATCCACAATCTTGGTCATATCAATTCCTTTCAAAAAAATAACGCAGAGGTGTGGAGAGGCAGAAGGATAACGCTTCATCCGCATTCTTTGCGTGTTGATTCCTCAAAATATGCCGTGATCATAAGCGATTCAAGCCAGGATGCAAATAAACTTAAAAGCCCTCACGTGCCAGTAATTCCTTTGTCTTGAAAGTGCTGTTTTATGTAGAAAAGATCAAAAGTTAGGCATGGTTCAGAAATCGAAGAAGCTCGCTTGACAGTTTGTAGAGCGATTTTGCAAATCGCTCATAGAACGATTTGCCAAATCGTTCTACAATTTGTAACGCTGGCTTTGGATCAAAATGAACCATGCCAAAAGTTACTATCGTTAGGCTGGAGAACTGATTAAAGTCATCATGCACGGTTCAGGTGATTTTGTACAGTAGCAGGCAACACTTTATTTCCCGCTATCCGCTACGATAGAAGGAGATCGAAAATGGTATCTTCTCGGTGGCAAAAACAGCACATTTACTTCCAGCCAATTGTTTGGGCAGCCTCAGCGGTTATCTCTTTCTTGCTTGTCATGGTCTTTTTGTCGCTTGGGTGGGGGATAGACGTGGCGAGCGCATCTTTCATCGTTGTTTTTGCGGTGATGCGAATCTTGTTGGCCCTCATCTTCAAGAATCAGTTTACCAACTCGATGGTGCGTATTTTGAAATTTGACTATGAGGAACTTGAACGTGATTTTCGCACCGTGTTTAAGAATAAGTTCATTCGTTTTTACAGAAAGTCCGAAGACGATGCTTATCTTTATGAATTTCCGGGGCACAATTTGAGCATGACCGTGCAGCCCCATTGGTTGTCCAGTGACATAAATCAGCCACCCGCCACTAAGGTTACCCTCCGTATCCTGAACGCAAACAACAAAGTATTTGCCGAAATGTTAGCCGATTCCATTGACGAAATGGCAGATCAGCGCACCAGCCGCCCGGTAAAAGCGTGATCGTTGGCAACCGGCAGACAGGCCGTGCCAGTATGAACCTGCCCTTTGCATGTGGCCGTGAAACGGCCGTTTGCTAAGGGCATTTTTTTTGCCCGAATCAAACACAAAAATACTTTGGTATTGACAGTACTGTATGACATACAGTATAATGCGCTGCATGGCAACAAACAGTGAAAAAGAAGCCCTTTACGAAAAACTTTTATTGGAACTGCGGCGCGGCGTGTTGATGTTGGCGGTATTAAGTCAGCTGCAAGACGAACAGTACGGCTACTCCCTCAAGCAGTCGCTGGATGAGCGGGGGATGGAGATCAATGAAGGCACGCTCTACCCGCTGCTGCGCCGCCTGGAATCCCAGGGGCTGCTGGAAAGCGACTGGCAGGTGGTGGACGATACCCGCCCGCGCCGCTACTACAAAATGAGCCAGGACGGTGAAACCGTGTATGCCAACCTGGTGCAGGAGTGGCAGGCGCTGGGTGTGGTGATGGACCAGCTGCTGGGCCTTAAAAAGAAATAATTGGCCACAGAGGAAAAAGAGAGGGAAGAGGCAAAATTATCCTCTAAAACCTCTGTGTGCTCTGTGGCAAATAAATGGAGTGTATAAATGGACACAAATGAGATGATTGACCGTTATGTAAACGAAGTAGGCGAGCACCTGCCGCGCAAGACGCGGGCCGACATTGAAATGGAGCTGCGCTCGCTGCTGTTGGACACCCTGGAAGAGCAGAGCGGTGGCGAACCAACGCCCAAAATCGCGGCCGAGGTACTGCGTGAGTTTGGCCATCCCGAAGAAATTGCCGCCCAATACCACGCGGATGAATTTTTGATTGGCCCAAAGGTGTTTCCCACCTACAAAGTGGTGGTCACGATTACCCTGGTGGTGATTGGCGTGCTGCACCTGGTTGGCCTGGGTTTTGTGGTGTGGCAAAGTGCTGGGGAAACTTTAATTGATGGACTGCTGTCGACTATCTTTTCGTTTTTCCGTACGGCCGTTATCAATGCCGGTATCGTGACCCTGGTGTTTGCCGTCATCGAACGGGTGGCGGGTGATTCGCTGGACTTGCCGGAGAAGCAGCAAAAAACGTGGGATCCCTTTGCCCTGCCGCCGGTTAAAGACCCGGACCGCATCAACCGGGGTGAGCTGGTGGTGGAGATCTTCTTCCTGGCAGCGTTTGCAGCCTGGCTGAACTTCTTCCCAGACTGGTTTGGCGCCGAGAATTTTGGTGAGGAAGGGATATTTGCGCTTTTTACACCGGAATTTATCGCCCTTGTCCCCTGGTTTACCGCTTCGCTGCTGCTGGACCTGGTGCTGAAAACGGCCGTCCTCATTCAAGGCCGCTGGAACCGGATCGCCCGCTGGCTGGAGGTTGGCAAAGATCTCTTTGGCCTGTACGTGGCCTACCGGATCTTTGGCCTGGACGAAATTTCGATTGTGCCCTTCTTCACCTGGGGGGCCAAAGCGATTCTGGGTATCGTGCTGATTATCGGTGCGCTGGAGATTATCGGTCAACTGTACCGGCTGCTGTTGGGACGGCCGTTTACCCCCAAAACATTCATCAAATCCCGCTTCGTTTAAGGCGCATCGCGGCGGCTGGCCGCCTGGAGTTCTGCCAGGCTGGCCTCCGCCTCGTCGCGGGGCAAGTTCCTCGCCTCAAGCTGGGCATCACTTTCTTTCAGGATGAGCTGGTAGAAGGTGATGCCCATTTTTATGATGGCCTCATCCTCGGGCGACTCCTCCAACATCTCAAACAACACATTTTCTGCCTCATCATACTGACCGGCTTTGTGGTAGTAGCGCAGCCGCAGCTGGTTGAGGTGGTCTGGCAGGTGGAAGGGGTCGAGAACGGCCGTTAACTCCGCAACATCCGGGGCATACTCCGGCAGCGGCGCTCCATCGTGGTTGAGCAGCGCCGTGAGCAGCAGCTCCAGCGCGCTGGCGTACGAGGGGAAGCTTTCGTCCTCGGCACCCTGTTCCATCTGGATGTCGCCCGCTTCTTGCAGCAGCGCGGCGGCAGCAATGAGCTTGGCCTGGCTCAAATCGGCCTCCTCGCCAAAGGTGAGCTGGCTCAACGGTTCACGGCCAAACAGCCGGGTCACCAGCGTGCCGTTCAGCCCAAACAGCTCCTCCAGCGACTCATCGATCACCGTCCTGGCGGCCTGGTGCCGCTTTTCGGCCGCCAGCCCGCTCAGCTGCTGCATCACCTCTACCATAAACTCAATTTGCCGCATGATGTAATCCCGTCGGTACATACTCCACTCCTGTGAAGATTATCCACAGATTACACAGATTGCGCAGATTAAGAAAATCTGTGTAATCTGTGGATTTTCATTCGTGGTGGCGAGACCACACATGAAGTCTCCCTTGAAAATGTAGGGCGATTTGGTAAATCGCCCGGACGATTTGCAAAATCGTCATGGTGTTGAGCCTGCACTCATGAAGTCTCCTACGAATATGTGGCTAGTGGTTCGTGGTTCGTACCAGCCACGAGTACCGAAGCAAACTAATTTTGTGGGATAGTTTAGGCGAAAAATGCTTCGGTTTAAGTGTTCCGCTCATACCCATTACCCCACAAATTGAGTTTGGCGGAACACTAGCCACCAGCATCTATTTCGCCTGGTCCACCGCCTGCCGCAGCCGCTCACGAAACATTTGCCCCGCCGGTTCTGGTCCCAGGCCGATAAACGCGGTGCCAACTCCTTCATCACTCTGGCGCAGCCCGGTGATGTTTAGCCCAGAATCGGGCATCAGTTTATACATCTCCGAGCGCTGGTAATCCTGCACCTGGATGTCACGCAGGCGGGCGGCCAGGACGGCGGCTGTCTCACCCTCTTTGGCTGTGGCCCAAATGAGCCAGGGCGGGGCCAGCAAAAATCCGGTGTGGATCGTCTCGCTTTTGCGGCCAAAGAGCCCCTTTTTCTGCCGGGTGGACGTTGTTTCCCCACAAAACAGGGCGTTGGTAAGAACAGTGCCGAGCTGGTGGGTTTCGATGTGCTGGCGAACGGCCGTTGCCAGCGCCGGGTTCATTGTGTCTAGAGTACATTCTCGTGTGCTTCGTTGATATTCGCTCATAATCATCCTTGAGTAATCGGACGTCCAACGACCAAAACCTGCGGCAAATCTTCATCGAGGGCGAGATAGAGTTGGTCGGCAGTGGCGCCCAGGGCGTCGAGGGTTTTGCTAAAAAAACAGCGGGCGGAGTAACCAGCTGTTTGTTGAATCCGCTTAATTATAGAAATTTGCTAACCTTTCGTCTATGTCAGGCAGAAGGTGTCGCCAATGGCGGGTACGTGCACGGTACCGGGCAACCGTTCTTTTTGCCACACCTGCTGTGCTTCTTGCTGCCAACGGCCGTTGCGCCAGCCCCAACCTGGATTGCCCCGCCCATCCGGGTGCCCGCTCAGGTGCATCAAAAAGGTGCGGCGCGGCTGCAGGTTGGCGGCATACCGCTGCACGTTGCTGAACGAGGGATGGCTGGTCGTTTTGGGCTTGACCTGCCAGAAGGTGGTATCAACAAACAGGTAGTCGGGCTGGGAAAGGCGCGCCACGGCCGCTGCCTGGGTCTCGTTTTGTGGGGTTACCAGCCACTCATTGCTGCTGTCGATATCCCAAAGGAGGACGGTTTTGGTAACGGCCGTTTCAATCACAAACGCGGCGCAGCCGTAGCGGGGGCGCGTGCCGTCCGCGCCGTGGTCGGCGTTGTAGTGGGAGACAGTGACCGGGGTGATGGTTACACCTGGCAAGGGAATGGGCAGCGATGGCAGCAGCGTGCCTGGTGGTTCGTTGTCGCCAGCGGTGTGCAGCTGGCACAGCGTCAGCTCAAAGTCGTGGTGCTGCCGCAGCCATTCGGCCGTGCCGGGGCGGCACCACACGGGCAGCGGCGGCAGGTTCAGGCCGCTCCGTTTGCTGTGTGCGTGGTGCGAGACGATGAGCTGGTTCATCCCAGCCGTGTGATCCGGGTGCCAGTGGCTCAGGCAGAGCCAGTCCAGCCGGGCCCCGCTGCCCTGCAAAAGGGGGTTGGCCAGCACGCTTTCGGCCACGCCCAGCCCCAAATCGAACAAGATGTGGTGAACCGTTTTACTCTGCTCATCCAGGCTAATGAGGGAGGCGGAGGTATGCGCTTGCCGGGTGGGGTCGGTGCAGCGGCCGCAGTCGCAGCCTAAGATGCGGGCCAGGGGTCCATCCAGCCCGTTGATGCTGAGAAGATGTTTCACGTGGGGAACCTCGTTGAATGGTTGTGGTTGGGCAAATGGAGTGAAGCGTGAAACGTAAGAAATTTCACGTTTCACTTTGTCAATAATAATTTCACAGCGGCTTTGTGCTGTGGCCGTTGCCCGACTGCCCTTCATTTAGCCACTGCCTGACGTGCGCCAATACGGCCGTTTCCACCCCCTCCTGCATTTCAAACCAGGTGATCGCCGGGTCGTCTGCCTGGAACCAGTTGGCCTGATGGCGGGCAAAACGATGCGTTTCAAATTTAATGCGCTCGACGGCTTCGGCCAGGCTCATTTCGCCGTCCAGGTAGGCCCACAGCTGCCGGTAGCCCAGGCCGCTCATGCTGGGCAAGGCACGGCCGTAGCCCCAGCCGCGCAGTCGTTCCAGCTCGGCCAGCAGCCCGCTGGCCATCATCTGGTCCACGCGGCGGTCGATGCGGGCGTACAGCGCTTCACGCGGCCGTTTTAGACCAATCTGGCAGATGCGGTAGGGTGGGGGATGTTTGCGCTGGAGCTCGGAAATCGGCCGTCCGGCCAGCAGGGTCACTTCCAGGGCACGGATGACGCGGCGCAAGTTGCGCGGATCGTGTTTTTCGGCGGCTTCGGGGTCCAAAACGGCCAGCCAGCGCGCCAGCTCTGGACCGGGCAGTTGGGCCAGCGCGGCGCGCAGCCTGGGGTGGGGCGGCACTTCAGGAATGCCCCAGCCTTCAACCACGGCCTTGACGTACTGCCCGGTGCCGCCGACCAAAATAGGGAGACGGCCGTTGGCCAGCACAAGTTCAATTGTCTGGTAGGCGCGCCGCTGGTATTCGCCCAGGGTAATCGTTTCGTCCGGCGTACACAGATCGATGAGATGATGGGGCACCATGGTCTGCTCGTCAGCGGTGGGTTTGGCCGTGCCAATGTCCATGCCCCGGTAAAACAGGCGGGAATCGGCCGAGATGATCTCCCCGTTCAGCGCCTGTGCCAGCTGAAGGGAGAGGGAGGTTTTGCCAACGGCCGTTTGCCCTACCAATACGATTAATGGCTGATCCAAACTAACCTCCTGAGAAGTGGGCGAGTGGGCGAGTGGGCAAGTGGGCTAGTGGGCAAGTGGGCAAGTGGGCAAGTTGGCAAGTGGGCAAGTTGCAGGTGGTTAGCGGTTCGTAGCTACTAAATTCACCCCTTCACCGTGTCTCCCCTTCTCCTTGTCACCTTGTCTCCTTGTCATCCTACCAGCCCAACACGGCATCCTGAATATGCTCGCAGCGCAGCAGTTTGCCGCGCTGGTCCAGCTCTACGGCCATCAGGTCCAACCGCCACTCCACGTCCAGATTGTGGTCGCCCAGGTAAATTTCCGCCAGCTGGATGAGCTTGCGGCTTTTGTGCGGCGTCAGCGCCTCTTCGGGCAGGCCCATGCTGCGGCCCCGGCGCGTGTTCACCTCGACAAATACCAGCAGTCCGTCACCCGCCTGGGCAATGAGATCAATTTCGCCCTGGGCACAGCGCCAGTTCCGAGCCACGATGCGGTAACCATCGGCCTCCAGCCGGGTGGCGGCGACCTGTTCGCCCCAGGCCCCCAGCTTTTTGCGGGAAGCGCCGTCTGGGATGTTAGTTGTCATGCGGCTGTTCGGTGGGCGTGGGGGTGGCCGGTAAAAACCAGCGGCGGCTAGACGGCTCTTTTTCGGCAGGCCAGAGCAGTTTGCCCAGCTGGTCCACTACGGGCTGCAGCCGTTCCGAATCAAAAATGCGACGGCCGTGCATCTTTTTGCGCTTCAGGTCGGGGCGCTCTTCGTGCAGCCGTTTGTAAAGCGTCAGGGTGCGTTCTACCGTATTGGTGATGTCGAACCGTGTGCTGTTGCAGCGGGCGGCCTGGGCCATTTGCTGCCGCCGGGCGTCGTTGCTGGCCAGCCCAACCAGGGCCGCGGCCAGGCCCCCTTCCGGCTTGGTGGTCAGCAGTCCCGACTCGCCGCTGACGACGGTACCCACAATGCCGGGTGACGCTACAGCCACCACGGGCAGCCCGGCGGCCATCGCTT
Source organism: Chloroflexota bacterium (assembly GCA_963169155.1). Taxonomy (GTDB): domain Bacteria; phylum Chloroflexota; class Anaerolineae; order Promineifilales; family Promineifilaceae; genus Leptofilum. The sequence continues at coordinate 9,319 of CAUJGI010000169.1, read as the reverse complement.
CAATAACGGTCAGCGGGTGCACTTCGGTGACGGAGGCGGTGGCAAATAGATCGGCCGCAGCCAGGTAGTTGCTCACCTTTTCATAGGCCACTGGCCCGGTAAAAAGCACGCTGTCGGCCACGCCGAGCTGACGCGCCAGCCGTTCCAGATCGGCCCGGGCGCTCCCCTGACCCATGATCATCAGGTGGAGGTTGGGCACGACCTCTTTGGCAATGGCAAACTGCTCCAGCAGGATGTCAACATCTTTTTCGGGCGACAGGCGGCCCAGGTAGGTGACCAGCACGGCCGTTTCCGGGATGCCCAGGTTGGTTTTGGTGAGTGGCTGGCTGGGGTTGTGGAACGGCCGTAAATCCACGCCGTTTTCAATCACTTCGATGGGGCGGCGCACGCCAAATTCCAGCATCACTTCGCGCACGCTGGCCGAGGGGGTCACCACCACGTCGGCGTAGTCAGTAAATTCGGGCCACACCTGGCGCATGATGGCGTCGGCGGCAGGCTGGGGCAGGGAGATGTAGGAACCAGTGTACAGATCGTAGCGGGTGTGGTTGGTGTAGACGATGGGGGAACGGCCGTAGCGGTGGGCCATTTCCACGCTCATAAACAGGTGGTGGCAGTGAATGATGTCCATTTGTTGCAGCAGGGCCTGCGCCTCGCTGCTGTAGCGCATGGTGATGTAGTAGCCGTAATCGCCCAACATCAGCCCTGGCGAGCGCATCACGCCTGGCTCGTCATCTGGGTCTGGCTCACCCAGGGTGAAGATTGTTACTTCATGACCGGCGGCTTCTAAATGCTCTTTGTACAGGGAAACCATGCGCGTAACCCCGTTGACCACGGGTTTATAACAGGCTGTTACCATCCCAATTCGCATCAAATCCTCTCCCTTTGTGTGATTGGTTTGCCGAGCCCAATCATAAACGCAAATGCGCGTGCTTATTTATACCACTAACCGGTCGGTTTTCGTACGACACGTTTTTGGTGGAATGAGGTTCCGGCGCTAAAGTGGTTGTGATGTTGGACGAGAGGACGGTGCGGTCGGGTGAGGCAACGGCCGTAAGCGCACCCCGGCCAGCAAAAACCAGCAGCTACCCAAAGAGTTGCACAAAGCAGAGGATATTTGTAAAAAGAAGGTATGATTCACAACCGCTCTTCTGCCGAGGTGATTGCCCAATTGAAAGAGGTGGCTCAACTGGTGGTCAATGAGCCAGACATGGACAGCCTGAGCCGCCAGTTGGCCCAGATTGTGGCCCGCTTGCTGGACGCCGCGCAGGTGTTTGTGGCGGTAATGGGCGAGAGGCAGCTGGCAGTGTCTCACTTTTTTCAGGACGGCCGTTTCCATCCACACTCCCTCGCCATCCTGCCTGGTGCCGAGATTGCCGGATGGGTGATGACCCATTTACGGCCGTTTCGCTCCCCAGATAACCATCCTACGCCGCCAACCATTACTCCCGCCTTTGCCGCCCACTTCCCCTGCGAGGTTGTCCTGGCCGTGCCCATCCTCAACCACCAGCGCCACGTGTTGGGCGTCATCGAATGCCATCGGGAGCCAGGTGCGCCGTATTTTGGCGACCACGCCTTGCAGCTGGCGCAAACCATCGCTCTCATCGCCGCTTCGGGCATGGAGCGGGCCAAGCTGTTGGGCGGTATGCAGAACTGGGCCCATTCGTTCCAGAATTTGCTGGCCTTCAGCGCCGCCCTCAACGAACAAAAAGATACGGAGACGCTGATGCGCCGGTTGGTGGAAAACGCTGCCGGATTTATCGGGGCCAGGGCTGGCTGGGCGGGTTTGGTGGAAGAGCAGACAATTCGCAGCTACAGCTACTGGCACCACGGCCGTTGGCAGCCCTTTGCCGCCGAGTGGCGATCCAACGAGGGGTTGCCCGGCTGGGTCTTTAGCAACCAGTGGCCCTACATGACCAACGAATACCCTGCCGACACCATGGCCGATGCCCGGTTAACGGCCGTTTTCACCATTTACAACGCCATTTGCATCCCTATTTTGGGCGCAGACAACGAGGTGTTGGGGTTTGTGGAGCTGCACAACAAGCAGGATGGACGCGACCCCTTTACCTGGTCGGACGTGACCTTTATGACCTCGCTGGCCAATACAACGGCCGTTGCCCTGCAAAACACGCGCCTGCTTAACCAGCTGGAAACCCAGCGCGCCCAGCTGCAAGCCCTCTCCGCCCAGCAGATGACGCTGCTCGAAGAAGAACGGCGGCGTATTGCCCGCGAACTGCACGATGAAGCCGGTCAGGCCCTGATTGGCATTAAGCTCGGTCTGCAGCTGCTGGCCCACAAGGTTCCGCCTGAGATTCCTGGCTTGCAGGAAGAGGTAGACCGCTTGCGGCGGCAGGTGAACGAATCGACAGCCCAGCTGAAAGGCATCGCCCACGCCCTGCGCCCGCCCATTTTGGATGAGTTGGGGCTGGAAGTGGCCCTCAACCAATGCATTGCTGATTTTCAGGAACACATGGCGATTGCCATCCATTTTGAGTCGATCGACCAGCTGAGCCGCCTGCCCCAGGAGATTGAAACCACCTGTTACCGCATCGTGCAGGAAGCGTTGACCAACGTGGCGCGGCACGCCCAGGCCAACCAGGTGTGGATTGCCCTGATCAGCGATGCCAGCCACGTCCACCTCTCCATTCGTGACGATGGTCGGGGGTTTGATATGCGCCAGAACGATCGCCAAGGGTTGGGATTGCTGGGAATGCAGGAGCGCGCTAAGATGTTGGGCGGGCAAATCGCTGTAAAATCGGCTCTGAACGTGGGTACGGCCGTTACCGTCGAAATTCCACTGGGAGAGGCAAGGTGAACGAACATCCGCTCAACATCATTCTCGCAGACGATCATTACGTGGTGCGCCATGGCCTGGCGGCGCTGCTGCACATGGACGGCCGTTACCGCGTCATTTGTGAAGCCAGCAACGGCGAAGAAGCCATCCAGTGTGCCGCCAACCACCCCGCCGACATCATCATTATCGATCTTTCAATGCCCCGCCTGAACGGACTGGAAGCGATTTGCCGCCTGCGGCAGAACCATGCCGCCCTCAAAATTCTCGTCCTCTCCATGTACGACGATGAAGAGTTTGTCATCCAGGCGCTGCGCGATGGGGCCAACGGCTTCATCCTCAAACATTCGATGGATGACGAACTGTTCCAGGCGCTGGCCGCCCTGGCCCAAAATCAGCAGTACACCAGCGCGTCGATCAACCTGGATCGGCTCAACGGACAGGCGGCGCGCACCGCGGCCAAGCTCACTGCCCGCGAGCGGGAGGTGCTCCAGTTCATCGCCGAGGGGTACACCACCAACGAAATCGCTGACCTGATGTCCATCAGCCCCCACACCGCCAACCGCCACCGGGCCAATGTGATGCAAAAAATGGGCGTCCACAACCAGATTGAGCTGGTGCGGGATGCGGTGAAGCGGGGATTGATTATTTTGAAACGGCCGTTAAAAGAGATCAAAGACGACACTTAACCCATAACACTACCTTTGCAGGTTGTATCTATTCAGGTAGTGCGACTCGTTCCCGCGCTTTGGGTGGGAATGACGACCAGGACGCTCCGCGTCGCCAACAGCATTCCACGCAGAGCATGGAACGAGACCAGTACAGTTACAAAAATACATAGATTCTGCTATTGTTCCCGCCAATGGCCCCTACTAAAATTCCCCCCAACAACTAGCTAATTCAACTGTTCCGCCCACTATCCCAACTGACCAGCTGGCCATTAGACCAGCCGCAAGCGCCACACCCGGAACAATTTCCCAAGGGAGCTCCAAATTTAATATCGATTTGGTCAGGCAGTCGTTGCTGCCGTTCCCCGTTGCCCGCCTGACCATTTTTTCACTGAAGCCGCGCAGGGCAAACGCCCGGCCTGAAAAGCAGGTCGTGGGCGTTCAGGAAGAGGTTCCCACCCTTATGCACGAGTTGTCCATCGCCTACAGCCTGGTTCGAGTGGCCACGGAAGCAGCCCAGGAAGCGCATATCCCCCAGGTGAGCGCCGTCCACCTGCGTCTGGGCGTCCTTGCTGGCGTTGTGAAAGAGTCCCTGTTGTTCAGCTACGACATCGCCGCCGAAAACACCCCGCTGGCCGGCTCCCAGCTCATCATCGAAGAACTTCCCGTCATCATCTACTGCCCAACCTGCGCGGCAGAACAAACCCTGCCGGGTATTCAATCCTTTCGCTGCCCCGTTTGCGGGCAGCCCTCAGCCCAAATTGTCCAGGGCAAAGAGTTGCAAATCATCTCTTTGGAGTATGCCGATGCAGCCGCGCTTGCTTGAAATTCGCCAGGATGTGCTCAGCAAAAATGATCAGTTGGCCCTGGAGCTGCGGACCCGTTTTTTGGCCGCAGGTCTGTTTGTGGTGAATTTGGTGTCCAGCCCCGGCACCGGCAAAACCGCTTTTCTGGAACGCACCCTGGCCATGCTGACCGAACGCGGCGTGAAAACGGCCGCTCTCGTGGGTGATCTGGCTACCGAAAACGACGCCCGGCGGCTGGCACGCAGCGGCGCGCCCGTGCGCCAGATCGTCACGGCCGGGATTTGCCACCTGGAAGCCGACATGGTAAGCAGCCATCTGCAAGGCTGGGATCTGGCCGAGCTGGACTTTCTGTTCATCGAAAACGTGGGCAACCTGGTCTGCCCCTCCAGCTACGATTTAGGCGAGACAATGCGCGTGGTTTTGCTGTCGGTCACCGAGGGTGAAGACAAGCCGCAAAAATACCCCCCCATGTTTAACTCGGCCGATCTCGTCATCATCACCAAGTCTGACCTGGCCGAAGCGGCCGAATTTGATTACGCAGCGGCCTATGACAGCATTCAAGCCGTGTGCCCCGGCGTGCCCGTTCTACAAACCTCAGCCAAAAAAGGACAGGGCATGGCGGAGTGGCTGGAATATTTGATTCACGTTAGGAAGGAGGTTTTATGTATGGAAATGGAGTAGCGGTTCTTAGCGCGGAAGAGCGGTTGCGGCAGCGGCTCAATGAACCGGGTACGGCCGAACTCCTCTTGCAAATCTTAGACAAACTGGATGTGATTCACCTGGCCGTCACTTCGTTGGATGGGTTTTTGCAGCGCAGCGACACCATCATCGAGAATGTGGCCAGCAGCGTGCGCGACGTGCGCGACAACGTGCCCGCCAGTCCGGTTGATCCGCAGAAAGCGGTGGCTACCCTGTCGGTGGCGCTGCCCCAGCTGCTGGAGGTTTTGCCCCGCATCACCGCGGCCCTGCCCGAACTGCTGGCGTTGAGTGACCAGCTGCGTGACCCGAAAACGGCCGTTGCCCTGCAAACCATCCTCAGCAAAATGGACGTTCTCGCCCTCACCGTCGCCTCACTCGATGCCTTTTTGCAGCGCAGCGACACAATCATCGAAAACATCGCCAGCAGCGTGCGCGGCGTGCGCGATACGGCCCCCATGGGTGATTTGGACATGATCAGCGGGGCCATCGAAGCCCTGCCGCAAATGGCCGCCACCCTGCCCACCATCGCCGACCGCCTGCCCCAGCTCATCACCGTGGCCGACCAGCTGCAAACCCTGCTGAACTCGGCGGAGGTGACGGCGCTCATGGGTTCCGGCATCTTTTCGCCCCAAACCGTGGCTGTTGTGGCCCATGCTGGGGATGCTCTGGTGGAAAGCTACAACGCCAACCAGACCGCGCCCAAGCAGGTGGGGCTGTTTGGCCTGCTGCGCGCGCTGGGTGACCCCGACGTGCAGCGTGGGCTGGGCTTCCTGGTGGATTTTGGTAAACGGTTTGGGCAGCAGTTAGAGAATCATCATTCATAAATCAGGGACCAGGCACGGGCGGCTAAACCAATGCCTGGCCACTGAAAGCAAATGGAGGAACATTATATGGCAAATGTATTATGGCTTCAAGGCGGGGCGTGTAGTGGCAACACCATGTCCTTTCTTTGTGCAGAGGAGCCAACGGCCGTTGATCTCGTCACCGATTTTGGCATCAACGTGCTGTGGCATCCATCGCTGGGTTTTGAGCTGGGCGAACAGGCCAAACAGATTTGTATGGACTGCGCCACCGGCAAAACCCCGCTCGACATTTTTGTATTTGAAGGCACCGTGATCCAGGCCCCCAACGGCACCGGTCGTTACAACCTGTTTGCCGGACGGCCGATGATGGACTGGGTGCGTGAACTGGCGGCCCAGGCCCAAATCGTCGTCGCTTTGGGCGACTGCGCCTGCTGGGGTGGCATCCCCGCCACCGCGCCTAACCCGTCAGACTCGATTGGGTTGCAGTACCTCAAGCGGGAAAACGGCGGCTTCCTCGGGGCCAACTTCCGCTCCAAGATGGGCCTGCCCGTGGTGAACATCCCCGGCTGCCCCGCCCATCCCGACTGGGTTGTGCAAATTCTGGTGGCCATTGCCACCGGTCGCGCTGGCGATCTGGCCCTGGATGAACTCGGCCGTCCCCAGACCTTCTTCAAATCCTTTACCCAAACTGGCTGCACCCGCGTGCAGTTCTTTGAGTACAAACAATCCTCGGTGGAATTTGGCCAGGGCACCCGCACCGGCTGCCTCTTCTACGAACTCGGCTGCCGGGGGCCGGTGACCCGCTCCTCCTGCAACCGCATCTTGTGGAACCGGCAGTCGTCCAAGACCCGCGCCGGGATGCCCTGCATCGGCTGCACCGAACCGGAATTCCCCCATTTTGACCTGATGCCCGGCACCGTGTTCAAAACGCAGAAGATCAGCGGCTCTGTACCCAAAGAAGTGCCTTACGGCACCGACCACGTTACCTACATGGCCCATTCGGCCGCCGCTCGTGTCGCCGCGCCGCAGTGGACAAAAGAAGACCTGTTCGTCGTCTAAGGAGAAGAAGATGGCTACAAAAGATATGGTAATTAGCCCTGTTGGCCGCGTTGAAGGCGACCTGGACGTGCGTGTCACCATCGAAGATAACGTGGTGGTCAATGCCTGGACAGAAGCCGCCATGTTCCGCGGCTTCGAAATTATCCTGCGCGGCAAAGATCCCCAGGCGGGGCTTATCGTCACGCCGCGCATTTGTGGCATTTGTGGCGGCAGCCACCTGTACAAATCCGCCTACGCGTTAGACACTGCCTGGCGCACCGAACTGCCGCCCAACGCTATCCTCATCCGCAACATCGCCCAGGCGGCGGAGACGATGCTCAGCATTCCCCGCTGGTTCTACGCCCTGTTTGCCATTGACCTGACCAACAAAAAATACGCCAGGGCCAAAGGGTACGATGAGGTGGTGCGCCGCTTTGCCCCGTTTGTCGGCACGGGGTATGAACGAGGTGTCGCCATTTCCAACAAACCGGCCGAGGTGTACGCCATGTTTGGTGGGCAGTGGCCCCATTCCAGCTTCATGATTCCCGGCGGTGTGATGTGCGCCCCGACTCTGGCCGAAGTGTCGCGCTCGATTGCCATTTTGGACCAGTGGCGCGACCAGTGGCTGGAGTCTGACTGGCTGGGCTGCTCTATCGACCGCTGGCTGGAAAATGAAACGTGGGACGACGTGATGGCCTGGATGGAAGAAAATGACCGTCAGTACAACTCCGACTGCGGCGTGTTTATTCGTTTTGCTCAGGAGATCGGGTTGGATACATACGGCCGTGGTGTCGGCAACTTCCTGGCCACGGGCACCTTCTTCAACCACCACGAATACAACCACCCCACCATCGAAGGCCGCAACGCTGCCCTCATCTCCCGCTCTGGCATCTACGAAAACGGCAACTACCACGACTTTGACCAGGCAAACGTGCGGGAAGATCACACCCATTCGTTCTTCAAAGGCACGGGCGAGCTGCACCCGTTTGATGGCGTAACGGACCCGGTGGACCCGGCAGACGGCCGTAAACAAGACAAATACACCTGGGCCAAAGCACCGCGCTACATCATCCCCGGCAAAGGCTCCACCCCGGTGGAAGTTGGTCCGCTGGCCCGGCAAATGATGGCCGGCAAACCCAACGCCGCCGACTGGCAGGAGTCCGACAACCTGTTCCGCAGCGCCGTGGAAAGCAGTGGTCCCAACATCCTGCTGCGGGCGCTGGCCCGCATGCACGAAGCGCCCAAATATTACAAGATGGCCCGCAAATGGCTGGACGAAATCAACCTGCACGATCGGTTCTACACCAAGCCCGTGGAACACGCCTCCGGCAAGGGGTTCGGCTCCACTGAAGCGGCCCGCGGCGCGTTGTCTGACTGGATCGTGCTGGAAGGTGGCAAGATTGCCAACTACCAGGTCATCACCCCCACCGCCTGGAACATTGGCCCGCGTGACGGCAAAAACGTTAACGGTCCCATGGAACAGGCATTCATCGGCGCAGAAATTGCCGACATGAGCGACCCGGTGGAAATTGGCCACGTGGCGCGCAGTTTTGACTCCTGTCTCGTTTGTACGGTACATGCCTACGACGGCAAGACGGGCAAAGAGCTGGCTCAGTACCGCGTGAACGGGTCTGGATAATTTAGAGGGATGAGGGTTGAGGGATGAGGGATGAAAAGAGCCTCATCCCTCATCTTTCATCCCCCATCCCTCCAAAACTATGGACACATTGATTATTGGCTGCGGTAATTTGTTGCGGGGTGATGATGGCGTGGGGCCGATGTTGGTGCGCCACCTGGCCGAAATTGGCACCCCGCCGGGTGTGCGCCTGGCCGACGGCGGCACGGCGGGCATGGACGTGGCGTTTAACATGCGCGGCGCGGACCGGGTCATCATTGTGGATGCCTGCCAGACCGGGGCCGAACCGGGGACGCTGTTTAAGGTGCCGGGCGAGCGGCTGGAGCAGCTGCCGCCGCTGGAAGGGATCAACCTGCACGCCTTTCGCTGGGATCATGCCCTAGCGTTTGGCCGCTGGCTGCTCAAAGACGACTACCCGCGCGATATTGCCGTCTACCTGGTGGAGGTGGCCAGCCTTGAGTTTGGCGCGCCGCTGACCGAACCGGTGAAAACAGCGATGGCGCAGCTGGCGCAGCTGCTGCTGGCTGAAGCGTTGGTGCCCAGTGCAGGTTGAACTTACGGCCGACGGCTACCTGCGTCTTCCAGCAGACATCGCCCAGGCTTACTTCCCGGCCCGGGTGCTGGTGGCTTTTTACGAAGCGCCCCACTTGCAGCTGCTGCCGCTGCGCGGGCCACAAGCTGGCGGGCTGCTGCTGAAACAGCGCACCTTGCAGGGCGACTGCTCGGTGTTGCTTTGGGAGGCGCTGCCGCCGGGAACCCCGCCGGGTTGTTATCCAGCAGAGTGGGTGGCGGCGCAGGGGGCGTTGACGGTGAAGATGAGGGATGAAGGATGAGGGATGAGGGATGTGGGATGAGGAATGAGGGAATGATGATTCAGA
>CAUJGI010000168.1 GCA_963169155.1 Chloroflexota bacterium | reverse complement strand
TGCGCGCCATCCGCCTGGCCGAAGACCGCTCCAAGTTTAAGCAGGCGATGATTGAGGCCAACGTGCCCGTGCCGGTAAGCCACTTTGTGCATTCGCTGAAAGAAGCCGAGGCGGTGGTGGATGAAATTGGCTTTCCGATGTTGGTCCGCGCCTCATTTACCCTGGGCGGCACGGGCGGCGGTGTGGCCTACAGTCGGGATCAGTTTACGGCCGTTGTCGAACACGGCCTACGCTCCAGCCCCGTTGGCGAGGTGCTGATCGAGCGTTCGCTGCTGGGCTGGAAGGAATACGAGCTGGAGGTAATGCGCGACAAGGCGGACAACTTTGTGGTGGTCTGCTCCATCGAAAACGTGGACCCGATGGGGGTGCACACCGGCGACAGCATTACCGTGGCCCCGGCACAAACGCTGACCGACAAGGAGTACCAATATTTGCGCGACCTGGCCAAAACGGTGATGCGTGCCGTGGGCGTGGAGACGGGCGGAAGCAACGTGCAGTTTGCCGTCAATCCCGAAAACGGCGAGGTGATTGTCATCGAGATGAACCCGCGTGTGTCGCGTTCGTCGGCGCTGGCCAGCAAGGCGACGGGCTTCCCCATCGCCAAGATCGCTGCCCTGCTGGCGGTAGGTTACACGCTGGACGAGATTCCCAACGACATCACCCGCGTCACACCTGCCAGCTTTGAACCGAGCATCGATTACTGTGTGGTCAAAATTCCGCGCTGGAACTTCGAGAAGTTCCCCGGCGTGGACCCCACGCTCGGCCCGCAGATGAAAAGCGTGGGCGAGGTGATGGCCATCGGCCGTACCTTCACCGAGGCGCTGAACAAAGCGATTCGCGGTCTGGAGATTGGCATCCCTGGCTTCAGCCGCGCCCTGGCGCAGCACGTGCCGGATGGGGCGCTGAATGTGCCCACAGCCCAGCGCCTATTCCAGATGGCGGCGGCGATGAGCAACGGCCGTTCCTCCCAACAAATCATCGCCGAAACCGCCATCGATCCGTGGTACGTGGCGCAGCTGGAAGAGATTTTGCAGATTGAAGTGGAACTGGCGGAATTGGGTGCAAAGCCCAACGATGAAGTTCTGTTCCCGCTGCTGCAGCAGGCCAAACGGCATGGCTTTTCTGACAAAGTGATTGCCAATGCGCTGGGGTGGACGGAAACGGCCGTGCGCGCCAAACGCCTCGAACTGGGCATAATCCCGGTTTACTACCGCGTCGATACCTGTGCCGCCGAGTTTGAAGCCCACACCCCTTACCTCTACTCCACCTACGAAACCGACTGCGAAGCAAATCCCACCAACCGCCGCAAAGTGATCATTTTAGGCGGCGGGCCCAACCGTATCGGCCAGGGTATCGAATTCGACTACTGCTGCGTGCAGGCGTGCTGGGCGCTGCGCGAGATGGGCTTCGAGACCATCATGATCAACTGTAATCCAGAAACCGTCAGCACCGACTACGATACGGCCGATCGCCTCTACTTCGAGCCGCTTACCCTGGAAGATGTGCTCAACATCGTCGATTTGGAGCAGCCGGAGGGCGTCATTGTGCAGTTTGGCGGCCAGACGCCGATCAACCTGACGGCCGGATTGGCTGCCGCCGGGGTACCCATCTGGGGTACGCCGCCGGACAGTATCGACCTGGCCGAGGATCGCGGCCGTTTTGGCGAGCTGCTGCACCGGCTGGAGATCGATCATCCGGCCTGGGGGCTGGCCAACTCCATGGAGGAGGCGCTGGAGGTGGTGCATGAAATTGGGTATCCGGTGTTGGTACGGCCGTCTTTCGTTCTCGGTGGTCGCGCCATGGCCATCGCCTACGATGACAGCTCCCTGCGCACCTTCCTGGCCGAAGCGGCCCTCGTCTCCCCCGGTAACCCGGTGCTCATCGACCAATTTATCGAGGACGCCTATGAAGTCGATGTAGATGCCCTGGCCGACGGCGAGCGCGTGGTGATGGCGGGGGTCATGCAGCACATCGAAGAAGCGGGCATTCATTCAGGCGACAGCGCTTGCGTGCTGCCGCCGTACAAAATCAGCCTCTACCACCTCAGCATCATCCAGGATTACACGGAAAAGCTGGGGCTGGCCCTGGGCGTGCGCGGCCTGATGAACGTCCAATTTGCCATCAAAGATGACGTGGTGTACGTCATCGAGGTCAATCCCCGCGCCAGCCGCACGGTGCCGTTTGTGAGCAAAGCCACGGGCCGCCCCGTAGCCAAAATCGCCGCCCAGGTGCAGGCGGGCTGCCGTCTGTCCGAGCTAAACTTCACCCACATGCCGCCCATCGACGGCTTTTTTGTGAAGGAGGCGGTGCTGCCGTTTAACAAGCTGCCCGGGGCAGATACCCGGCTGGGACCAGAAATGCGCAGCACCGGGGAAGTGATGGGCCACGCGTCGCAGTTTGGCCACGCTTTTGCCAAGTCGCAGCTGGCCGTCGGCACGCCGCTGCCGCTGGAGGGTGCCGTACTCATCACCGTCAACGATTTTGACAAGTCTACGGCGTTAAAAATTGCCCGGGATTTGCACCGGATGGGGTTTATGCTCTATGCCACGGAAGGAACGGCCGACGCGCTGGATCGGGCCAACATTCCCGTGTCGATGGTGCCTAAAGCAAGTGAGCCGGGCTTAAACACAGTCCGGCTCATCTCCTCAGGGGTGGTTCAGTTGATTATCAACACGCCGCTGGGGCCACGGGCTTACAAAGACCAGGCGGCCATGCGATCGGCGGCCATTCAGCACAACGTTTTGCTGATTTCAACGATGTCGGCGGCGCAAGCGGCCGTTAGTGGGATCAAAGCTTTACGCAAAAAAGAGCTGCGTGTCCGCAGTTTACAAAAACATCACGCGGGGTCCGATTCGTTTTCACTCCATTCGTGAACGACAACCATGCTAAAAATATCTGACTCGGTGATAATGCCCGCCAATTTGCCTTCTTGATCCACTACCGGCAGGCCGCTGATGCGATGTTCGAGCATAGCGCGGGCTGCTTCGCCAATGGTGGCTTCTGATGTGATGGTCAACGGTTTGGGGGTCATGATTTTTTCCACGGTCAGGCTGGAGAGCAGGTAGTTCAGCTCCCAAATGCTGAGCGAGGTGGCCGGGGATGGTTGTGCGCCACGTACATCCCCCAAAGTGACGATGCCCACCAGCGTATTGTGGTCATCCACCACTGGCAAACGGCGGATCTCTTCATCCATCATGATTTGGTGGGCCTGGGGCAAGGTGGTTTCTGGCTTGACGGAAATAACTTCTTGCGACATCCAGTCGCGAACAAGCTCTTTTTTCATGCGTACAGCTCCTGCGGGTTCGTGAGAATTTTTGCGACCCGGATGGCTACAGTTTGCCGGGATCGTCTATGCGCATGGTACATCAAGGCAGGAAACGCCTCTCAGTAACAAAAGTCACTGGTTCCCAATGACAACTGCAAATAAAGAGCCAGGCGCTTCAGGCGTCGGCGCACCAGCACAAAGGGAAATCCACAGATTTCGCAGATTACACAGATTATCTTTTTTCTCTGCGTCTCCGCGCCTCTGCGTTAAATTATTTTCGAGGGAGAAGATAGTGGTGTTTGGGAAGATCCCCATAAAAGGAGAGACGCCGTGCGGGGAGCACGGCGTCTGGAGCAGAATAAGCTTTAATTAAGCGTGAAGAAGTTAATGAATACGTTAAAAGTAATTTCTTACGAAACATCTGACAGCCAAAAATTAGCATAAAAAAAGGCAGCGCCGCAAAAGTCTGAAGCCGTATCCTGAGCATCATACAACCTTGGGAGAGGAGGTTGTGCGGCGCTGCCCTAGAGTGGTACTCTAGTCCGGTTTACTTACAACACGGGTTACATTGCGTGAGGGCAATAAATGCAAAACAGCGCCTTGGTGGAAGGCGCTGTTTTGCAAAAGGAGAAAATCAAATAAATAAAAATCAATTGTTGGTTATCAGAAACATACCCCATTTTTCTTACGTACAGCGTTACATTACCAAAGTACAGGTTAAAGAGATTTGGGACCTGTTTTCTGTCAAAAAGGAGAGGTATCAGTGGGCATTTTAGCGTGGATCATTTTTGGTGCGCTGGCTGGTGGCGTGGCGGGCATGATTGCGGGCAGCAAGCGGTCTGGCTGTATGTTTAATATTGTGATTGGTATTGTTGGCGCGTTTGTGGGTGGCTTGATTATGCGTTTTATTACCGGGGAATCTTTTAGCATTGGGTTTGACTGGTCCAGCTTTTTGGTGGCTGTGGTAGGTTCGATTATCTTGCTGGTGATTACGGGGGCTACGAAGCGGAAGTAGCTTGTTTGCGGCGTTTTTCTTGCAGCAGCCAAAAGATGAGCAGAACGATGGCGTAGGAAACGGCCGTTACCACTCCCGTCACAATCAAATTCCCCACCAGAAACCCCTGCACAAAAGAAAGCAGCTGGGCCTGCCACTGCTCCGTAACCGAAGCGGTGGCTGGTGTCGGGAATAACCAACTCCCCAGACGGTAGCTCAACGCCATAAACGGTGCGGTAACAAACACATTCCAGACCGCCAGAGAGAGCAGGACCGTGGTCTTGTGCAAGCGGAACCAGCTGGCCAGCAGCAGCGACAGGGCAAAGTTTAGCCCCGGCGTAGGCAGCAGGCTGATGAAGGTGCCGAGGGCAAACCCCATCGCCTGATTGTGGGCGGAGGCTTCTGCGTTTAGCAAAGACGCAACCTTTTCTCGGGCTGTATCTAGCAGTTTGGGCAGTTGTATGGGGTTTAGGGACACAGCAACTTTCATTTCCATACTTGTAGTTTAGCCACATGACGGTAAGGGTAATGGACTGAAACTATACGCCATCCCCGTGCCAACCCGACGCTTGGTTGAAAAACGTAAACGGCTAACACCGCGCGGTGTTAGCCGTTTTACATTTGGGGAATTTGGTTGATTTTTGGATTAGCCAGGGTTTGCCACGGCCGTTTCCACCACCGCAAAATTCAGCTCCCCATTTTGCACATCCACCGACACATGATCATCATCGTGGATGTTGCCCTGGATGAGCTTGAGCGCCAGTGGATCGATGATTTGCCGCTGGATGACCCGCTTGAGCGGCCGTGCGCCGTACACCGGATCGTACCCTTCCTCGATGAGGCGGTCGGTGGCGGCGGGGGTAAGCGTTACCGAAATGCCGCGCCGGTTCA
>CAUJGI010000167.1 GCA_963169155.1 Chloroflexota bacterium | reverse complement strand
AACGGCCGTATCCAGGCCCAAAGTGAAGTGGGGAAAGGGAGCCGGTTTACCGTGCGGCTGCCGGTGGGAAGACGACAATCAGTAATAAGTGAAAAGTAATAAGTTAGCTTTTCACTTTTCACTTTTTACTATCCACCGTTTCCCGTACCCGCGCCAAAAATTCGCTCAGCAGAATGGCCGTGGCGCCCCACACTTTGTGGCCGTTGATGTTGTAGTAGGGCACGGTGTACGTCGCGCCGCGCACGGCGATGGGGCCAACTTCGCGCGTGGTGGGGTCCAGCAGATGGTTCAGGGGGACCTCTAGAATTTCGGCCACTTCGCGCAGTTCGGGGATAAAAATCGGCCGTTCGCCGCCGTTGATCCACCCCACAAAAGGATGCACTTCATAATCGGACGGGGGAATGTAGATGGTGGTAAGCTCCCCCAGGATGGTCACGGCCGTTGCGGGCACGCCAATCTCCTCTTCTGTTTCGCGCAGGGCGGCAGCAGCGGCCGTTTCGCCCGGTTCGCGCCGCCCGCCAGGGAACGAAATCTGCCCCGCGTGTGACGTCAAATCATCGCGCCGCCGGGTGAGCACCAGGTGCATCGTGTGGCCGTGGCAGTAGAGCAGCAGCAAAACGCCGCCAATGCGTGGCTGTCCGGGTAGTTCTGGGGAACGCACCCGGTCACGTCGGTCAATGGGCAGCATGTGGTAGTGGGCCGGCTGGGGATCAAAATCGGGCAGGGTGAGCGCCTGGCGAATAACGGCCGTTGTCAACTCCATCTTACTAACTTCCAAAGGCGAGCAGGCGTTACTCGTCGGTGATGTGGCGGAAAGTGTACCCGACGCCCCGTTCTGAGGTGATGTAACGTGGGCGTGTTTTGTCTTTTTTATCCTCAATTTTGCGGCGCAGGCGGTGCATGTGCACGTGCAGCCGGTCTTCGTAGGCAGGCTCCAGTGGCCAGAGTCGGCGCAAAATAAAGTCGGTGTTCACGGTGTGGCCCGCACTGCGCATGAGAATGTACAGCAGCTTGGTTTCGGTGGGCGTCAGGCTGATGGGCTTGTTGTTCACGAGCGCCTGCCGTCCAGGGAAATCAATCATCAGCCGCTCATCGACCCGGGTGAGGGAGCGCAGCGGATAGGCAAAATCGCCCATGCGCTGCAAAACGCGCTTGACGCGGGCCGTCAGTTCCCCCGGATTAAACGGCTTGATGATGTAATCTTCGGCATGTTCTTCCAGCCCCTCAACGACGGTAGATTCTTCGTTGACGGCCGTTAGCATAATAATCGGCAAATCGCTGAACTGGTGCACGGTGCGGCAAAATTCAAAGCCGCTCATGCCCGGCGGCATGTGAATGTCTACGATGGCCATGTGGGGCAGCCCATGCTGGGTAATGACCGACAGCGCCTCTTCGCCAGAGCCAGCCGTCATTACCGTGTACTCTGCTTGCTGCAGCGCATGGGCCACAATGCGCAGGTTAAACGGGTCGTCATCCACGGCTAAAATACGATGGGGGGTGATATTGGTATCACTCATGGAAACCTCAGATTGGGAAAATAATTGCAGAGACTATTTTGATTATAGTTCTTTCCTGCGGTTCGGAAATCAAATGTGTTACAAAAAAAGGCAAATAGTACCAAAGGGTGGCGCTGGCTCGCTTTGTTTTAATCAGGTAAGAAGGCGTACCCTTTGCGCCGTTTAGAAACCACGTAGTGCGGTCCGCCCTTGGTTTCGATTTTGCTGCGCAGGCGGTGCACATACACGCGCAGCCGGTCTTCGTCGGCAAAGTCGGTGTCGGCGGGCCACAGGCGGCGCAGCAGAAAGTCGGTGTTGACCACCTTGCCTTTCTGGCGCATCAGGATGTAGAGCAGCTTGGCTTCGGTGGGCGTCAGATTAACCTCGTGACCTTTGACAACGGCCGTTAACCGGGCAAAGTTCACCGACAGCGCCTCGTCTACCTGCACAAACGCGGCGAGCGGGTAGGCGAATTGGCCAATGGAGCGCAGCACGCGCCGCACCCGGGCCAGCAGTTCACCCGATTTCACGGGCTTGTTCATGTAATCTTCGGCGTACCGGTCGATGGCTTCAACGATGGTGCTGGTTTCTTCAACGGCCGTTAGCATAATGATCGGCAAATCGCTGAACTGGAGCACCCGCTCGCACAGCTCCAGGCCGTCCATGCCCATCGGCATGTTGATGTCGAACAGCCCGAGGTGGGGCAGCCCTTCATTTTCCATGAGTTGCAGGGCCTGCTCGCCAGATTCGGCCGTCATCACCTGAAAGCCATGATGGTTTAAGGTTGTGCGCACAATTTCCAGAATGGAAATACTGTCGTCTACAACCATGATCCGGTAAGTTTCCGGGGCAAAACTTTCCATTTGTGTTGTCCAGATAGATGGATAAAATAAGCCAGGTACCGGGTTATTGTAACAAACCCGCTGCTTGAATTCCAGATTGGCGCTCGTGCTGCCAAATTAAGTGTATAACTGTTTCAGGATAATTGCATATGTTGCTGGTTTATCTGGGGATTGCCTGGTTTTGCGGCCTGTGGCTGGCTTCGGTGCTGACGCTGGATTGGCGCGTCTGGCTGGCGCTGGGGATGGGTGGGTTGGTAACGGCTGTTCTCCTGCGCCGTCGGCAAAAATTCAGCTGGGGGCTGGCGTGTGTGGGGGTGTTAGCCTTGGGCGGGCTGCGGTATGCAACGGCCGTACCCACCATCGACGAGCACCACATTGCCTACTACAACGGCAGCCGGAGCGTCACCATCACCGGGTTGGTGGTGGACGAGCCAGACGTCAGTGACCGCTTTGTGAATTTGCGCGTGGACGTAGACAGCATCCAGGTAAGCGGCGGGGCGCAGCTGCCCATGCAGGGCACAGTGCAGGTGCAAACGTACCGCTTCCCGGTCATCAACTACGGCAGCCGCTTGCGTGTGACTGGCATTTTGGAAACGCCGCCTGAAGATGAAACCTTCAGCTACCGAGCCTACCTGGCCCGGCAGGGCATCCACAGCCTCATGTCCCTGCCCAACGTCACCGTGATCGCCGAAAACGAGGGCAATCCGCTTTATCGGGCCATCTTTGCCTTCAAGAGCCGCGCCCAGGCGACCATCGCCCAACTCATCCCCGAGCCGCAGGCGGCGCTGCTCACCGGCATCCTGCTGGGCAACGACAATGGCCTGCCGCCCGACCTGGCAGAAGCCTTCCGCACCACCGGCATGACACACGTCATCGCCATATCGGGCTAGATGATAAACCAAATTTGCCGCCAGTGTCGGGATTGCTTTTTGCGTTTCCACTGAAGGATTGATTTTTTAGACTGCCACCATCGCCTGAACCTCCGTTTCCATTTTCATCAGATTCGTCTTCTGACAAAGAAAACGTTTTGTGAATCTCCCCTTCAATTTGAAAAATCCCTTTTTTAGAGTCTACCCAGATGACATCGATTAGTAATGTGATGATTTTCCTTTTCAATGAAAATGGAATTTCATTAGACTCTTGATCACTGTTTTTGGTCTTCTCAATAGCCATTTTTAGCTTTTCTAACGCAGCCATAAGAACAGCTTTTTTATCTTCGATGTTGA
>CAUJGI010000166.1 GCA_963169155.1 Chloroflexota bacterium | reverse complement strand
CGCGTAAGACAGCACGTCCGGGTCAGCGGTCAGCGGCTGGTGTGGTCCAAGGGTCATGAAGCGGCGAATGTCCCGCGCCTGGTCGTGGTTGCCGGTGACGTAATACACGGGCACGGTGAGCTGGCTGAAAACGGCCGCTGCCCGCCGGTAAGACTCATCATCGGGGTCGGTCACCACATCCCCGGTGTGCACCACAAAGTCGGGCGGGGTGGGCAGGTTGTTGATGAGTTCCACCGCCCGTTCCACGCAGGGTTGGGGTTGGTGGCCATGACGGGCATAATCGGCCGTAGGGCCAAAATGCGAATCGCTGATGTGGACAAAATAGACGGTTTCCGTTGGCTTTTCCATCATTCCTCAAATCTCCTGCGAAATCACCACAGATTACACAGATTTCGCAGATTAAGAAAATCGGCATGGTTCAGAAATCGAAGAAACTTGCTTGACAGTTTGTAGAGCGATTTTATAAATCGCTCAGAGAACGATTTGCAAAATCGTTCTACAATTTGTAAAGTCGGCTTCGGGTCAAAATGAACCATGCCGAAAATCTGTGTTATCTGCGTTCATCTGTGTCCCATTTATTTGTGGTGGTGCGCCCACGCATAAAGTCTCATGTGAAAAAAAAAACGGCGCTGGATGTGTGTTCACATGTCCAGCGCCGTTGTTTTAAACAAAATGAGAGGCGGGCTGAACAAGCCCGACTCGCCGAAAATTAATTGCCCGCGATTAGCACGGAGCCGATATCGGCGACCAGCCGGGAGACGGTGCCGTCCATCAGGTCAAAGTAACCGGAGGGCGCGACGCCAATCCAGATGATGAATAGCAGGAAAGAGAGCATAATCGCCAGTTCGCCGACGTTCAGGTCGCGCAGCTTTTGGTTGGCCGGATTGTCCAGCGGCCCCATGAAGACCCGTTGGAACATCCACAGCAGGTAAACGGCCGCTAAAATCACCCCGGTCGTGGCGAAGGCCGTGTAAATCCACGGGTTTGGTCCCAGCGACGCCGCGCCCATCGAGCCCAGCAGGATGGTGAACTCGCCCACAAAGCCGTTTAAGCCGGGCAGACCCATGCTGGAGAGCGTCACAATCAGCGTCAGGGCGCTGAAAACGGGCATCGCCTTCCACACACCGCCATACTCTTTAATGTCGCGCGTATGGCGCTGCTCATACAGCACACCGACGATGAAAAACAGTGCGCCCGAGCTGATGCCGTGGTTCACCCCCTGCAAAATTGCCCCCTGGATACCCTGGTTGTTCAGCGATAAGATGCCCAGCATCCCAAAACCCAAATGGCTGATACTGGAGTAGGCCACGAGCTTCTTCACATCTTTCTGGGAAAAGGAAACAATTGCCCCGTAAATAATGCCGATAATCGCCAGCACGGCGATGGCCGGGGCAAACTCGATAGAAGCTTCGGGGAACAAGGGCAGGTTAAAGCGCAGAAAGCCGTAGGTGCCCATTTTCAGCAGCACGCCCGCCAGGATGACGGAACCGGCCGTTGGCGCTTCGGTATGCGCATCCGGCAGCCAGGAGTGGAAGGGAAAAATGGGCACTTTGATGGCAAAGGCAATGGCAAAACCCAGGAAGAGCCAGTTTTGCACGTCGGCAAAAAGGGTCCGGTTGGCAATCAAATCGGGCAGCGAGAACGTGTCGTTGGTAATGCCCATGTAGAGAATGCCCAGCAGCATGAGCAAAGAGCCAGCCATCGTGTACAGGAAGAACTTGATCGCGGCGTACACCCGGTTTTGGCCGCCCCAGATGCCAATCAGGAAGTACATCGGTACCAGGGTGAACTCCCAGAAGATGTAGAACAGGAACAAATCCTGCGCCAGGAAGACACCCAACATGCCAACTTCCAGCAGCAGCATGAAGATGTAATACTGCCGCACCTGGCTGCTGATGGCGTTCCACGAGGACGGGATGGCCAGCATCATGATGAAGGTGGTCAGCAGCACCATGAGGATGCTGATGCCATCAACGCCCATGTGGTACTCAATGCCCCATGCCTCGATCCATTCGAAGCGATCCACCAACTGTAACCCGGCGACACCACCGTCGTACTGCCCTAACACGATGATTGACAGCACAAAGGTCGCCACCGAAGTGCCAATCGCGACCCCTTTATACGTGTTGTCGGATTGGTTACGCATCAGCAGTAGGATGAGAACACCTACCAGCGGGAAAAATGTTAGAAGTGATAAAATGCCCATTCTTTCTCCAAAAACCTAACTGGTTTCCTCGTTCCATGCCAAGCCGACGTGGGCGGGCCTGACAGCCAAAAGAAGTTGTCTAACCGGATATAGCCGGCCACAAGAAGTATGCCAAAAGTGCCACCGTGCCTAACAGGATGCCCAGCGCATAGGTGCGGGCATAGCCGGTCTGCGACAGGCGCAGGCCGCCAGACAGCCAGCGGGCCGCCTGCCCGGCCCCGTTTACCAGGCCGTCTATGCCCTGCCGGTCCAGCACATCGGAGGCGAAGTTGGAAAAGCCCACAAACGTGTCGCGAACAACGCGCTCGTGGAAGAAGTTGTGCCACAAATCCCAGTCAATGCGGTAGGCTAAAAAGTCGCCCAGCCGATTGAACAAGGGAATGAGGTATTTCATGTACAGGGTGTCAAACGGCAGCACGGCCATCCACCAGATGGGGGTGCTTTGCAGCGGGTCGCGCTCATCGGCCGTTTGCCAGCGGTTGCGATAAACCAGAAAGACAGCAGCCAACAGCGCCAACACTGCCAGCACCGTGGAAATGGCGGCTACATCGAACTGGATCCAGGTTGGCGTGTGCGGCATGTGCACAATGCCTTCTTCCGTCAGTTCAAACGAGGCAATCGAATGCTCCAGCCAATGTTCAAGGGCCAGGTTGATGCCATAATCATGAGCTTCCGACGCAGCTTTGTAGGCAGTCTCGCTGAAGAAGGGGAAGTTGAGCAGGCCACCTAACACGGCCAGCGCTGCCAGGACTATTAACGGCCGTGTCATCAAAGGCGAACTCTCTTCCGCATGTTCGGCCGCGGCGTGGCGCGGTTTGCCAAAAAACAC
>CAUJGI010000165.1 GCA_963169155.1 Chloroflexota bacterium | reverse complement strand
CAATCCCTTGCTCAGACCAGAACAAGGGCGGTCCCAGCATCGCCTCCACCAGAGAGTTGTCGGCCGTTTGCACCGTTAGCAGATTATTGGCAACGGCCGTTACCCTACCCTGGACGGTAATCGTTGGCCCTTGCTGGGCGGCAGCGGGCGTTTGTGGATTGGTTGTGCCCTGGTTGGATTGTCCGGGCGGCGAACCAGAGTCGCGCCACGGCGGGCCACCTTGCCCCTGGCCGCCGCCCTGATTGCCCTGACCTTGTCCCTGTCCGGGCGTGGAGGTTGTTGTACCGTCGTCGGTGCGCAGCCACGGCGGGCCGCCGCCCTGCTGCGTGCCGCGCGGATTTTCCACAAACGGGGCGGTTGGTTCCCAGGCCCGCAGGTAAGAAACAATGGCATCAATCTCCACACTGGTGAGCCGGTCGCCAAAGGAGGGCATGGTGCTGCTGGGCCGCCAGCCGCCGTTGATGATCGTATCGCGCAGCTGCTCATCGGTTTTGGCAGTGAGCACCTGCTGGCTGTTGAGCGCTGGCCCGGTGCCGCCGCTGCCCGCTTCGCCGTGGCAGGCCACGCAGGTGGTGCTGTAGATACGCTCGCCCAGCGCCAGCATCGATTCGGGGTCGTCAATATCCACCCAGACCGGTTCTGGCGGCGTGAGCACCACACCTTCCGCCTCAATTTCATCCCAATGCTGCAAAAATTCCACGATAGACGCGATCTCTTCCGGCGTGAGCACATTGTGCCAGGGCACCATCGCCGTGCCGCTAACCCCTTCGCTGATGATGCGCATCAGTTCGTCGGCGTCGCGGCTTTGGATGTCGGCCGTGTTGAGCGGCAGGCCGATGTCTGTACCTTCGCCTGCGATGCCGTGGCAGACGGTGCAGTTGCCCGCATAAAGCTGGAAACCAGCGGCCCATGCGGAGCCAGCTTCAGGGCTCATCTCGACAATTTGGGCCACCATTTCGGGATCTACCGAGGGGATAGGCAGCGTGGGTGGGATCAGCCCTTGCGCGGCGGCCAGTTCCCCAATTTGGGTCCAGTCGGCGTAGCGAATGAGGGCAACGAGCTGCTGAATCTGGTAGTCGTTGTAGAGGCCGCCTTCGTCTTCGTGCCAGCCGGTCATGGCGGTGCCGTAGCGACCGCGGGCAATTACTTTGAAGAGTTCTTCATAAGCCATGCTTTGCAGGGCCGAGTTGTTCAGGGCGGGCGTCGCGCCAATGCCTCCCCCCTCAATGCCGTGGCAAACGGCGCAATTTTCCACGTAGATGACCGATGCTTCGGTGACGTACTCGTTTTGCAACTCATCCTGGGCGTCGGCACGCTGGGTGGGTTCGTACCAGGCGTAAATCGGGAAGATGATGACGAGGGCGAGAAAACCAAAAAAGCTAATAACGTTGTACTTATTCATGTGATTTTTCTATCAATTTAATTGGACGCGGATTAACGCGGAGGACGCGGATTTTTGTTTCAAATCTGCGTTTATCCGCGTTCATCTGCGTGCCATTTTTAGGCATAGGTCAATTGGTCGGTGGTGAAGCGGTCGCGCTGGGTGATACTGCCGGTGTTTACCAGCAGCTGGCCTTCTGCGATAGTGATGGCGAATAGGTCCAGGGCGCGGGGTGCGGGCGGGTTTTGCACGTCGCCAGTGGTGCTAAAGCTGGAGGCGTGGCAGGGGCAGAAGAACTGGTTTTTGTCGGCTTCCCAGCTGATGGTGCAGCCGAGGTGGGTGCAGCGGCTGTACACGGCGAGAAAGCCTCCGTCGGGCGCGTGAATGAGGAAAAAACGGCCGTCTGGAAATTCCACCACCGAACCCACCGGAAACGACTCGACATGCCCCGCGTTGACAATGCCACCAAATTCACCAACCAGGCGGCGCGGCTGCATAAAAAAGAGAGACACACCGCCCATCTCCAGCACGGCCAGCGCACTCAGCGCGCCAATGCCCAGCTTGAGAAAATCGCGGCGGGAGAGGTTGTTGTCTTGGATAGTCATGAGTTGAACTCCACGAAATTGGTAATTAGTAATTGGTAATTGGTAATTTGGTGCTTGACCTAATTACTCAATTACCAGTTACCCAATTACTTCTAAAAAGGCAGCACCAGCGCCATATTCGCCCCACGGAAAAAGATGCCGATGAGGGTGAGCACGACGAAGCTGGTCATGATAAAGCTGAACAGGCCCACAATCGCTTCGCTGTGGTTGAGCTTGCCCGCGCCGCGAAAATAGCCGTAGATGAGGCCAAACATCGCCAGGGTAGCCAGCAGCGGAATGAGGCCAGTGGTAATCAGCGTGGGCCAGGTGGGGAAAAGGCCGGGCAAATCGAGCCAAAATTCGTCCAGCAGCACGGCCAGCGGCACCAAAATCGCACCAAGCAGCGCGCCAAACAGGGCGGCAAAGCGGCCTTTGGGCGAGCGGAAGTAAATGCCGATGTTGTCCTCTTGCGGGTCGAGTTTGGGCAGCAGGGCGATGCCAGTGAAAAGCGTCAGCGGCAGCAGCATGGCGGCCAGCGGATGCATGTGCAGCAGCAGTTCCTGCAGCCCCATGAAGTACCAGGCGGCTTTGGCCGGGTTCGGCGGATGGCTGGGATTGGCCAGCGCTTCCAGCGGCGCGGGCACAAAGATGGCCCACACCAGGATGACAAGGGTGAGTACGGCCGTTGCCGCCAACTCTATCTGCACCAGATGAGGAATCGTGGTGACCTTTTCCACGCGCTCCCGCTCGCCCGTTTCCGGCTGGGAGATGCCGCCATCTTTGCGCACGCGCCAGAAGTGAAAGGACATCGCCAAAATCATGATGGCGGGCAGCACGGCGACGTGGATGGCATAAAAGTTGCGCAGGGTGGTTTGCCCCACCTCTGGACCACCGAGAAGGAAGTTGGAAACGGCCGTACCCACCAGCGGCACGTAGCTCAACAAACTCGTGCCCACGGTGATCGCCCAGTACGCCAGCTGATCCCACGGCAGCAGGTAACCGGTGAAGTTAAAGGCCAGCACCAGCGTCAACAAAAAAAGACCAAGCGCCCAGTTGAAGGCACGACCCTTTTTGTAACCACCCGTGAGAAATACGCGGATAAGATGCAGAAATGAGGTGACCACCAGCAAGTTGGCCGACCAGTGGTGGATGCCGCGAATGAGCGCGCCAAAAGCGACCTGCGTTTCCAAATATTGAATCGAGGTGTACGCATTTTCCACGCTGGCGTCGTAGCGGAACATCAGCAGTACGCCGGTGAGGATGAGGAACAGCACCAGCACGGACGAAATGCCGCCCAGGCCCCAGGTGTAGCTGAAGCGCAGGGCGGGTTTGGCCACTTTGGTGGGATGAATGTGCAAGATCAGGTTATTGGCAACGGTGCGCATCCGGCTGCGATCGTCATTGGGGGTGGTGTAGAAGATTTTTTCTTTCAACTTCAGTTTTGATTCCGTCATTTTGCCTCCGCGCCTCAATTTCAAGTGACGACAGCGAATGGGAAAAATCAACGAATGAAAAATTCGCTTATTTCTCTTATTCGCTGTGCTTTTTAAGGCGCCTAGGTTCAGTATAAAAACGGTTGTTCACTGAATATGTTGATAATGTGAAGGAAGTATGAAGAGGGTTTGTTTTTGACTTGTTAGCTAGACCTTAACACGTTGGTACCAGGATGTTAAACGGCCGTTAAATTTTCCTCTTTAAGATATCACCCAGTTAGTCGTCTCTATTAAATTCGGCAGTTTCCCTTGCCTGTCGATCACCCTACTCCCGGAGGAAATATGAAACAAGAAAGTCAAAAGCGTTATTGGATGAATAAAGCAGGTTTGTTGATAGGACTATTGCTCCTGGTGGCCCTGGTAGCCATCCCCGCAGCAGCCAGCAGTTATGCCCCCATGATGGCGGGTAAAACCGGTTATTCGACGTCAGCCGCCTTCACGGTTGGTGAAACCATTAACGGCTACCAAACAATTGGTATTTTGGATGGAACGGCCGCTTTCAACCTCGACGAAAACACGGTACGTGTACTGGTGAATCATGAAACAGGTCCCAATCTTGGTTATGCCTATCAGCTGGGCAACGGCACAGAAATGGCAGGTGCCCGTGTTTCCTACATGGACCTGGATAAAACCAGCCGTGAAATTGTTTCGGCCGGTTTGGCTTACCACACCGTTTATGATCGCAGCGGCGAGCTGGTCACAGATGCTTCTCAGGTTAATGAAGTGGCTGGCAACAGCAGCGATGGGTTTGCCCGCTTCTGTTCTGCACAGGGGTATGCAGCCGGTGCGTACGGCTTTGTCGACAATATCTTCTTCACCAACGAAGAA
>CAUJGI010000164.1 GCA_963169155.1 Chloroflexota bacterium | reverse complement strand
CCGCGCCCTCAGCCGGTTGGCCGCCCCCGGCCTGCTGCTCAAGGCCGAAGCGATTGTCTCGCCACCGCAGCTCATCCCCTACCTGGGGCGCGGCGTGGCGGCCAACAAGGAGTGCCACCTGGCCTACCACAACGTGCTCATGGTCGTTTTGTGGAGCTGCCTGGCGGAGCGCAAAGCAGTGCTGGCTACCAAGGCGCTGCAAAACATGCCGCTCATCCCCTCGGGGGCCAGCTGGGTCACCTACGTGCGCTGCCACGACGACATCGGCTGGGCCATCACCGAGGAAGACGCAGCGCAGGTGGGGCTGGATGGCTACGCCCCTCGCACCTTCCTGAGCGATTTTTACACAGGGCGGTTTGAAGGCAGCTTTGCCGCTGGCACCACCTTCCAGTTCAATCCCAAAAACAACGACCGGCGGGTGAACGGCTCGTTGGCGTCGTTGGCCGGGTTGGAAACGGCCGTAACCAACACCAACTGGTCGGAAGTCGAGCTGGCCATCCGCCGCATCCTGCTGCTGCACAACCTCATCTTCGCCTACGGCGGCATCCCGCTCCTCTACATGGGCGACGAGATCGGCCTGCTCAATGATTACAGCTACCTGGAAAACCCGGACCTGGCCAACGACAGCCGCTGGATTCATCGGCCGTTTATGAATTGGGACAAAGCCGCCGAGCGGCATGATCCCCACACCATCACCGGCCGTATCTACCAGGGATTATGTCAACTTTTTGCCGCCCGCAAGCGCGTGGCGGTGCTGCATGCGGAAACGGCCGTTTACCCCATCTGGACCTACAATGACCACGTTTTTGGCCTGCTGCGCGACAACCCACGCGGGCGGCTGCTCATCCTGGCCAACGTCACCGAAGCCCACCAGACCGTTGCCCGGCACCGGCTGCGCGAGCTGGGTTTCACCGGCCTGCTCATCAACAGGCTCACCGAACAGCCTATCGACATGTGGCAAGACCTCACCCTGGAGCCTTACCAGGCCGTCTGGCTGCAACAAGCACCTTAACCAACTCTCGTTCCACGCTCCGCGTGGAATGCTCTAACCGGCGCTCCGCGCCGACGGGACGCAGAGCGTCCCAAAATGCATGCCAACGGAGACCGTTGGCACGAGAAAAAAGAAAACTCAGGAGGACTCCCATGACACTCTACGGCGGAATCGAAGCGGGCGGCACCAAATTTGTCTGCGCCGTCGGCACTGGCCCGGGCGACATTCAGGCCGAGGTGCGCTTTCCCACCACCCAACCAGCCGCAACCATTCAGCAAGCCCTTGACTTCTTCCAGGCGCAAATCGCTGCGCGTGGCCCGCTAGCGGCCATCGGCATTGCCTCGTTTGGCCCACTGGACCCGCACCCCGATTCCCCCGCCTTTGGCCATATCACCACCACGCCCAAGCCCGGCTGGGCCAACGCCGACCTGGCTGGCCCCATCCAGCGCACCTTCAACGTGCCCATCGGCTTCGACACGGACGTGAACGGCGCGGCCCTCAGCGAGGGTCGCTGGGGCGCGGCCCAAGGGCTGGACACCTTTGTTTATTTTACAATTGGCACGGGCATTGGCGGCGGGGCGGTGGTGAACGGCCGTCTCCTCCACGGCCTGCTCCACCCCGAAATGGGCCACATCAGCCTGCCCCACGACTGGCAAGCCGATCCCTACCCTGGCAAATGCCCCTACCACGGCGACTGCTTTGAAGGCATGGCCGCTGGTCCCGCCATCGAAGCACGCTGGCAGACCAAAGGACAGGATTTGTCCGAAGATCATCCCGCCTGGGAACTGGAAGCCCACTACATTGGCCAGGCGATGCGCAGCATCATCTGCACGCTCTCGCCGCAGCGCATCATTTTGGGCGGTGGCGTGATGGAGCAGCCGCAGCTCTTCCCCCTGGTGCGCCAGAAAACGCTGGAAGCGCTGAACGGCTACGTGCAGTCCCCCACCATCCTGGACAACATCGACACCTACATCGTGCCCCCGGCCCTGGGCAACCAGGCGGGTGTGCTGGGTGCCATTGCGTTGGGGATGATGGCAGAGGGAAACGGCCGTTAATCACTATTTTTGCCGCGAATGACGCGAATTTTCACGAAGGGTGCACTCTCCCCATTAATAATTGGCCGTTGGCCATTAACAATTGAACATTCAAACGGCCGTTTGCGATTTCATCATTTAGTGTCATAATAGCCTTATTGTTCCATCTGTAGTTCCTGAATCAAAACGGGTCCTATCGCCCCGTGTGTGTCCGCCCAGTGACGGGGTTTTAGTTCCCACCAGACAAGTTCGACTTTGCGTTTACCAGTCGCAAGGCATTTTTGGAAAAAAGTAAGCCTTTTCAATCCGAAAATGCCTCAAGCGAATTCCGAAATATATCGAATTTTCACCCGATTATTTCCCGGAATTCGCCCAAAGCCGTCCGATAGCAGTTCCGTCATGGCTCAAAATAAACGTCCATTTAACTATTGGTCACCCTTTCAGGCATTTCGTGATTTGTTTGGCGCGCCAGAAGCCAAACCCGACGATCCCGATCGCTCGGACTACCTCAAAGACCTGTACTTCCAGCACCGCAACTTCGATGTCAAAGGCATCGCCGCGCCGGGCGAGGCCACGCTGAACCTGGCCCACGTTTTTGTCGACGTGGGGCTGGCGCCGACGCGGCAAACCGTTTCGGCCAATCCCATCCCGACCCTGCGCAAAACTGGCACAGAGGAGCGGCACTCGATCTGGCGCTTTTTGCTGCGCCACGAGGAATACCCACCGAACCTGGTGCTGCTCGGCGCGCCGGGCACGGGCAAAACGACCCTGCTCAAACATATCACCCTCACCCTCACCGCCCCCACCCAGGATGCGCCCCGGCTCAACAAAACGCCCATCTTTTTATACTCGCGCGATGTGGCTCAGCACGTTGGCCAGAATCCGCACTACAGCCTGCTTCAGGCCATTCATGCCCTGTTCAGGAGCCGCCAGATAACGGTGCCGCTCAACTGGCTGGCGCATGATTTGAACAACGGCCGTTGCCTCATCATGCTCGACGGATTGGACGAAGTGGCCGACCCCACGCTGCGCCAGCAGGTAGTCAGCTGGGTACAGCGGCAGATGCAGCAGCACCCCAC
>CAUJGI010000163.1 GCA_963169155.1 Chloroflexota bacterium | reverse complement strand
TTGGGCAGCAGCAACATCAACCGGGCACGCGGCCGCACCGCGCTCACCGTGGCGGCGCTGATGGTGGGCATCAGCATGGTGGTGGGCATCAACGGTCTGACTAACAGCTTTGAGCAGGACATCGAGCGCTGGCTGGACAGCGCCCTGGGCGGCGATCTGTTTGTGCGTTCGCCATTGCCCATGCAGCCAGATTTGGAAGCCCGATTGCTGGCGCTGCCGAAGGTAACGGCCGTTACCGCCTCCCGCATTGTGGCCTCCCGTCTGCTCACCACTGCGGGCGATGACGAGTTTGCCCTGTTTGTGGGCATCGACCCGGACACCTACGCTACCGTGCGCGACCTGCGCGTTCAGGACGGCCCTCCAATGGATGCACTGCTGACCCAGCTGGCCCAAGGCAATGTGGTGTACATTGGCGCGGACGTGGCCAACAAGTTTGACCTGGCCGTGGGCGATTTCATCATAATGGAAACGCGGCGTGGCCAGCGGCCGTTTGAAATCATCGCCGTGGTCATGGATTTTGGCGCGGGGGAAACGCCCTCGGTGACGGGTTCTAGCGAAGATTTGCGGCGCTACTTTGGCGTGAACGACGTGAGCAGCTTTGCCGTGACCCTCGCCGAGGGCACAGACCTGGACAGCGTGGCCGAAACCATCGAGACACAGCTGGGGCGGGGGCAGAATTTGTCGGTGGAGGGCAAGGCGGCGTTTGAAGAGAAGATCCGCGCCATCAGTGCCGAGGCGTTGAGCCTGTTCGATGTGCTGGGGTTATTTGGGCTGGTGGTGGCGGCGCTGGGGGTCATCAATACGATGCTGATGAACGTGCTGGAGCGCACCCGCGAGCTGGGCGGTTTGCGCAGCCTGGGCATGAGCCGCCGCCAGGTGCGCCGCATGATCCTGGCCGAGGCGACGACGATGGGCTTCATCGGGGCAGTGTTTGGCGTGGGTTTCGGCGCGGTGCTGTCTGACGTGTTCATCATCGGCCTGCGCTCGATTGGTGGGTTTGTGATTGAGTCCCAGGTGCCGGTGGTGCCGATGATTTACAGCTTTTTCCTGGCGTATCTGGTGGCGCTGCTGGCGGCGTGGTATCCGGCGGTGCGGGCCAGCCAGGTGAACATTATCTCGGCCATTAAAAATGAGTAGTTGAGGTTTTTCAGCCACGAATTTCACGAATTAGCGCAAAACCATTTTGAACTTCGTGAAAAATTGGCGCAAATCTTGGCACAGGTAATTCGGGGAATGGTAGGGGCCACGTTTTAGTCTTTGAAAATGTAGTGAGGTAATGTGCTCCGGTCGCCTCTCAGCTCAAAACCGTTCCGGTTGATGGCTCGGTCGGAGACCGGCCACAGCGTTACTCGATTATTTTCAAAACTTCAATACGTGGCTCCTACCCAAAACATCGCTTTAATGCAGAAGTCCCGTGGTGAAGGTTGACCAGCGGTGCACTGGTCAACCTTCACCAGTTAAGGCCATTTACTCACCAGCAACGAAGAAAATCATCGTGGTGTGGGTGCTGTTGCCCTCGGCGCGAGTGCCCATGGCAAAGGCGTAGACCGGGTTCACGTCGGCGGCGTCGCCGATGGTAGGATCAACGTCTTCCAGAGCGGCAAAGAGGCCGTCGATATCCATGTACATCACCGGGATGGTGCCACGGGGAAAGGCGTCCCAGGCGTTCTGGTATTTGTCGCTGTCGGCCAGGTTGGCTTCGCCCAGGAACAAGGTTTCCACTGTTTCGCCGCTGGTAGAGAGGACGAGATAATCCTCGCTGACGCCATAAGCGCCCATTAACTCACCGGAAGCATCTTCTACTTCGTAGATGGTAACGTCATCATTGGCAGAATCATCGACACTCATCTCCTGGTCTTCCAGGCCATCGGTGAAATCTTCAGCCAGGCCAGTCAACTCTTCGCTGCTGCTGGTGCCTACCATGATAACCAGGCCCAGATCTGTTTCAAACTGCTCCGCAATTAGCCCTGCGTCGCTGTCGATGAGGGCGAGGCTGTACTCGCCATTGAGCAACGGCAGCAGTTCGTCGCTGGGGTTGAAGCCAAACATGTCGTCAAACAGGTCCATGGCTTCGTCCAGATCATCTTCGCTGACGCCGTTCAGGGAGTCCATGGCGTTTTGCCAGACCAGGTCCAGGCGCTGGCCGACCAGGAAGACGTAAGTGGATTCGGGCAGGAATTCGGCCGTTTGAATGTCATCGGTTTGGGCATCCAGCACGGCTTGCTGTTCTTCTGTCAGGCTCTCGAAGTTGCCTACAAAGTCAGCCTGAATGCCCTCGGCAACGGCCGTAATGGACATGCCCACGCCCAGCAGACCCAAATCCTCCAGGGCACCAGTATCTAAGCCTTCCAACTCGCCGCTGTCTTCAGCCCCTTTGGCCGCATCCTCAATGCCCTGACCGTTGACGTAGATGGTCATGGCGCGGTCAGCGGGCAGTTCGGCGAGGGTGTCTTGATATTCGGCCACATCACCCAGGTTTTCGCCTTGCTGAGCATCAATGGCGTCTTCCAGAAGGTCGATGGTGGTGGTCAGGAAGAAGATTTCGCCGGAACGGCCGAAAGCAATCCGCTCCTCATCCAAATCACTGTCCACCTCAAACACCAGCGCGCCGCCGTGCTCCACCTCATCTACCCGATTGCCAGATTCGTCTTCGATGGCGTCAATGAGGTCTTCGATGAAGATGTCGGCAACGGCCGTATCACGAATGGTAGCCGCAAAAATGATCTGGGGCTGTTCGCCTTCGTTTATCGCTTCGAGGTCCAGCTCCACCAGGCCCAGACCCAGGTTGGGGCCGATCCAGGGCAAAATGTCGTCGGTGACCGTGAGCCCGGTAGCCTCTTCTAACTGATCATCCAAACTTTCCAGACCGCTGCCCGGATCTTCGGCGTCAAATTCAACATCGGTTTCGTTAAACACATCTTCAAAGGCGCGGGCGATACGGTTGGTTTCGTCATTGGCCAGGTTGAGTGCGTTTAGCTCGATAAGCATGCTTGTTTCGGGCGGCATTACCCCGGCGATGGCGCTTTCATCGGCCCCAAACAGGCGCGGCAGCAAGATGATGCCCCCGACCACGATGATGGCCACCAGCGCCAGGGCGGCAATTCCCCCAATGATCAACATGCGGTTGTTGCCCCCACCACCTGAAGCCGTGGAGTTGTTGGTTACTTTGGTTTCTTCAGTCATTGAATGCCCTCCATTCATGATGTAAATAGTTGACCAAAATCAGAAATCGTCATCCAGTTTAAGGATTTGGCGGAATCATAACATAGATTCGCCCTGCAAAATCAGCCAGTTTGGCTGACTTTTTTAGTCTATCTGGGAAACGATCCTAAAACGATCCGGTGAGTACGGCCGTATTCCGATTCACACCTGTTTTGACGATTGTTCGACAGGCCGCTGCCTGGGCCATCGCCAAACGACGGGCTGCTGCTACAATTGTTGGCATGAAAATAGTTCAACTTTTTGCCGTGGAAGTGGGTGGGATACGGCCGTTGCCCGTCCCCGACCATATCACCAGCTTTGACCAGCTGTACGATGGCCTGGACCTGGGCGTTTATTCCGCTTTGCGCACCTTCGACCATAACAAATTTCTTTACCTGGAGCACCACATCGAGCGCACCCGCAGCTCGATGGTCCTGTTGGGCTGGCCCGATGCGCTGGATGAGGCACGCCTGCGCCAGGGGCTGCACGACGCCTGTGGGCCGTACCCCCTGCCAGACGCTCGCGTGCGGTTCGATT
>CAUJGI010000162.1 GCA_963169155.1 Chloroflexota bacterium | reverse complement strand
GCCAGGCGGAAGCCGCGCTGGCCCAGGCGCAGGCGCAGGTTCAATTGGCGGAAGCAGGGGTGTTGGCGGCCGAAACGGCCGTTACCGCCGCCGAAGTCGGGGATGCTGCGGCCGAAGCTAACTATGACTTGCTGGCCGCCGATCCCACGGAAGCGCAACAGGCGCTGAACGAAGCGCTGGTGGGTGCGGCGCAGGCCAACGTCGGGCTGGCCGTCGGCAGCCAGGGCGTGGCGCTGGAGGGCAGCAGCTCGGCCCAGATTCGCGCCGCTGAAGCGTCCGTCGCCGCTGCCCAGGCCGCCTACCTCGCCGCCCGCGACCAGTACGAGCCGGTGGTGCAGGATGCCGACGCACCCGCCGCGGATCGCGAACAGGCGCAGCTCCAGCTGAACGCGGCGCTGGCCAGTTTACAGTCGGCGCAGGCGGCGCTGGACGAGGCGCGGGCGGGGGCCAGCAGCGCGGAACAAATTGCCGCCGCTGGCGGCGTGCAGGCGGCGCAAAATGAGCAATCAGCCGCCGAGGCCGATCTGGCGCTCTTGCTGGTAGGCACGCAGGCAGAACGATTGGCTGTGGCCCAGGCCGAAATCGACGCGGCGCAGCAGCAGCTGGCCGAGGTGCAGGTGCAGGTGGCGGTGGCGCAAACGGCCGTGGCGCAGGCAGAAGCGGCCGTTCTGGAAGCCCAAACCCAGGTGGCTGCCGCTCAGCTGGCCCTGGAAAAGCGTAGCCTCACTGCCCCGTTTCGCGGCACCGTCGCCGACGTGCTGGTGGAGGTGGGTGAGACGGTGATGGCAGGCCAGCCGGTGGCCATCGTGGCCGATTTGTCTGGCTGGCAGGTGGAAACCAGCGACCTGATCGAGGCCGATGTGGTGGCCATCGCGCGGGATGATGTGGCCCGGGTGCAGGTGGACGCCTTCGCCGACCAGTCGCTGAGTGGGCGTGTGCTGGAGATTGCCGAGCTGGCCGCCGAAGTTCGCGGCGACCAGACGTATGTGGTGACGCTGGCCCTGCCGGAAACCGAGCTGCCGCTGCGCTGGGGCATGTCTGTGTTTATTACGATTGAGCGGAACCAGTGAGGGGGAGAGAGATGAGAATTTTGAGAAATTTTAAGAAGGAACACAGAGGGGCACAGAGATTCCACAGAGTTGCACAGAGAACGCTCCGTGTAACTCTGTGTCTCCTCTGTGGTGCTCTGTGTTCCAATATTTCCCTTCAGGCCCAACCCACCGCCGACATCGTATCCGCCGAAGGACAGGTTGTGCCCCAAGAGCAGGTGACGCTGGCTTTCCAGACGGGCGGTACAGTGGCGGCCGTTTTGGCGGCGGATGGCGATCTGGTTCAGGCGGGCGATGCGCTGCTGCAATTGGATTCGGCAGCGGCGGAACTGGGTTTGCAGCAGGCGCAGGCGCGCCTGGCGACGGCGCAATCTGGCCTGGCTGCGGCACAAAATGAGCAGGGATTGGCGGAAACGGCCGTTGCCACGGCCCAATCTCGCCTGCAAGTTGCCCAGGCCAATCTGGCGTTGGTGGAAGCAGGTGCGCAAGCGGAGCAAATCGCCGCTGCCGAGAGCCGCGTGGCGGCGGCCCAGGCGGCCGTCACCCAGGCCGGGGGCAGCCGGGATGCCGCGCTGGACATTGCCGATGCATCCGATATTTTGGCGGCGGAAGCGGCCGTTGCGGCGGCGCAGGCGCAGGTGCAGCAGCTGGAGCAGGCGTACCAGGAGATTCTGGACAGCTGCTTCGACACGCCGCAGGGCGAAGTGTGCCCGCTGTTTGGCCCCATCGAGGAGCAGACGCGGCAGCAGCTGGATGCGGCCCGGCTAAACCAACAAGCGGCCCAGGCGGGCTTGGAAGCGCTGCAAGCGGGGGCAACACCCGCCCAGCTGCAGGCGGCCAATGCGCAGGTGGGTGTGGCCCAGGCCAATCTGGCCATCGCCCAGGCGCAGCTGGAACTGATGCGGGCCGGGGCGACGCCGGAGCAGGTTCGCCTGGCAGAAGTGGCGGTGGAGCAGGCCCAGGTGGGTGTGCAGCAGGCGGAGGTGCGGATTGTGCAGGCTGAGGCGGGGGTTTTGGTGGCGGAAACGGCCGTAACCCTGGCCCAAACTGGCGTCGAAAGTGCCGAACTGGCGCTGGAGCGCACCTTTTTACGCGCTGCGTTTGACGGCACGGTGGTTTCGGTGGCGTTGAGTGAGGGGGAACTGGCCGCGCCTGGCTTCCCGGTGGTGACGCTGGCCAACTTTGGCGTGTGGCAAATCGAGACAACCGATCTGACCGAGCTGGACGTAGCCCTGGTGGCCGAAGGTGCGCCCGTGACGGTGCGGGTGGATGCGCTGCCGGATGTGGAATTAGAGGGGGTGGTAACGGCCGTTGCCCTGCTGCCCACCCTGGCGCGCGGCGACGTAGCTTACACGGTAACGATTGATCTGGCCGAAACGGCCGATCTCCCCCTTCGCTGGGGCATGACTGCTTTTGTGGACATCAAAACGCAGTAGCCGCGCTTTCTTAGCGCGCAGCTGTTGCTACAAGGCCAGCAGCATCTGGGCAATTTTGAGGGCGCGGGTTTCCATTTGCAGGCGGATCGGTTCGCGCTCGGCGGGGGTGGCGGTGTTGAGGAGGGTTACGGCCGTTTGCCACACCTCCTCGCGCCACTGCCCAATCATTTTCGACACCAGCCATTCGTCTACCGGCCCCAGGAGCCGGTCCAGCAAATCCAGCCGGGGGGTAAACGCTTCCACGACGGTATCCTGCACTGCGTCCACGGTGCGCCCGATGATGTCGTTGACCTGGATGAAATCCTGGTAGCGCCTGGTGCGCTCGGCGGGGGAAAGGGCGGCCCATTCCGCTTCCAACAGCTCCACAACGGTCAGGACCAAATCATAGTTAATGTGGGCGTTGACGCCTAAAAAGAGGTTTTGCAGGGTGTACGTTTGGGCATCCTGCGCGGCGGTAAAGGTGAGCTGCCATACCTGGGGCGTGGTGGGCTGCTGGCTTTCGTAGGCGGCCAGGGCGGTGAAGTAGTAGTCGGCAAAGCGGTGGGTGAGGGTGTGGACCCAGGGGTTGTCCTGAAACTGTTGCTGGTGAACGGCCGTTAACATATTTTCCGTCATCAGCAGGTAGCAGTTGAGGAAAATGGCGCGGCGATCGGCCGTTTGCTGCCACTGGTGCAGGTGAGTTTGCATGGTGTTGAGCATCGCTGTGTGGGGATTTGCAGTGGGTGTAGACATAGGTTGGGTACGGCCGTATTGGTTTGAATGTTTTGTTCAGATTGGGCCACAGTATACGGAGCTTCCAGATGTTTTTCAATGGGCGGATTGGCTAAACTCGGCTAGCAGCGGGAAATGGTCGGAGGCGTGGTGGATGGCGGGGTGGTCATCGACGACGCGGCAGGTTTGCAGGCGGGGCAGCATTTGCGGGTCGGCGAAGATGTAGTCGTAGCGGGTGGTGGGGTTGATGGTCCACCAGGTGAAGCCGTCGGCGTTGGGGTGCAGATGGCGGAAGCAGTCGGTGTAGCCCGCACGCAGCAGCCGGGGGATAGCCAGCCGGAAGATGAGGCGAAACTGAAGCAGCATCACGCGCCGCATGCGGGCC
>CAUJGI010000161.1 GCA_963169155.1 Chloroflexota bacterium | reverse complement strand
AAATGTCTGGGGTTTCTCCGAATACGTCGATCCCAGCACGGTCACCGTGCACATTCGCCGCCTGCGCGAGAAAATTGAAGTTGATCCCAGCGATCCCCTCCATTTGCTGACGGTGTGGGGCGTTGGCTACAAGTTTGACCCTGGATAAAGCTCATGGTAAACAGCCTGACGCAAGACAATTTTAAATATGCCGATTCGCTCAGCCGCTCCCCCTGGCGCATTTTTGCCGTGGGCATTGTGGCCGCGCTTACCCTCGTGGCCGTCCTGATGGTGGCGGTGATGCAGGCCCCGATGGAGGAGATCACCACGCTGATGTACTGGCTCAGCCTCTCTTCGCTCGGGTCCCTGGTGATGGGGTACATCCTCTACCGCAGCGGCCTGGCCCGTTCACCATCGCTCAGCCTGACGCTGGTGCTTACCTATGGCTGGGCGGCCATCGTCATTTTGATCAACGTGTGGATCATGTCTGAGCGCATGTTTTTTAATGACGAACATGATCTCATTTTGAGTGGGGTGCTGCTGCTGTTTGCCGCCGTGATTGCCACCACGTTTGGCATCTTTGTCGCCGCCAGCGTTACCGATGGACTGCGCCAGCTGGCGCGCACTGCCCAGCAAATTGCCGAAGGGAACCTGAAGGCACGTGTGTCGATTTCTGGCCGGGATGAGGTGGCGATGGTGGGCAATACCTTCAACGCGATGGCGGCGCAGCTGCAGCAGGCAGCCCTGCAGCGTGAAGAGCTGGAGAAGCTGCGCAAGGACCTCATCGCCTGGACCTCGCACGATTTGCGCACGCCGCTCACCAGCATTCGGGCCATGATCGAGGCGCTGCATGACGGCGTGGTGGACGACCCGACGACGGTGACGCGCTACTACCGCACCATCCGCAGCGACATCATTGCCCTCAATGACATCATCGACGATTTGTTTGAGCTTGCGCAGTTAGATGCGGGCGGCCTGAGCATGGAGATGGCCCAGCACGCGATAGGTGATCTGGTGTCTGACACGATGGAAATGTTCCAGGCGCTGGCCAAGGATCAGGCGGTGACGCTGGTGGGGTCGGTGGCCGCCAACCTGGGGCTGGTGCAGATGTGTGCGCCAAAAATTGGCCGGGTAATTGCCAACCTGGTGAGCAATGCGCTGCGCTACACGCCAGCGGGGGGGACGGTGCGGGTTACGGCCGTTCGCCACCCCAGCCAGGTCGTTGTCACCGTCCAAGATTCTGGTCCCGGTTTTGCCCCCGAAGATTTAGCGCGGGTTTTTGAACAGTTTTATCGTGGGGAAGAAGCGCGCAGCCGCAGTTCGGGCAGTGGGGCAGGCTTGGGCCTGGCCATTGCCCGGGGAATTGTGACGGCGCACAACGGCCGTATCTGGGCCGAAAATGCACCCGAAGGGGGCGCAATTGTGGGGTTTAGCCTGCCGAATGAGGGGAAGTAATTGAGTAATTGAGTAATTATCCGATTGGCTGGCCAATCAATTACCCGATTACCCAATTACAAATCGGTTCCCCGCTTACGGTTCACCGATTACCGTTTACATCTCTTCCCGATAGCTAAAGTTGTGCCGTTTGCGGGCGTCCAGCACGGCGCGGCGGAGGATTTCGTAGACGCTGCCGGGGTCCTGCACGTTACGCAGCACAATTTCGGGGTGGCTGGGATCGTGGCTGCGGATGGTGATGTCACCAATTTTCAGCACACGTTCGCCAAAGGTCTGGCTGTGGTCAACGTCCTGCACGCGAATTAGCTCCACGTTTTCATGGGCTTTGCCCAACAGGCCAGAGGTGATTTTGATGCGCTCGGTGGTGATGGTGTAGTAGAGGACCAGGGAAAGCAACGGCCGTCCCTGCCACAGCACCTTCTCGCCAAACTCATCCTCCTCTTCTTCGTTCGCTTCTACGGCGGCGGATTTGGTTGTCAGCTGCGATACGTCCAACTCGTTGTCAATTTCCAAGATGGCCGCTTCCGTAACCAGATCGACAAAACTTTCCAGGGTGGTTTTGTCCAGGGCGGAGAGGTTTAAATCAGCCTGGGCTACCGATTGCCAGACACGGGCTTTAATACGCGCTTGAGCTTCTTTAATCGTCATTGGGTTCTCCCTCACATGTAAAAATGGGGTTGGTTGCTAATAGAAAATTAACAAAAGGGTTGTAGCATACTCGCCGTCTGGTTGTCAAATAAGAGAACGGCGTTACAATAAAAATTCGATCCCGTTGGGACGGCAGATGAAAGCGGAAACGGCCGTTTCCCGACAAAATACTCGCTGGAAATAATGAGAGATGCCAACATATACTTATCGATGCAACAATTGTGATTATGAATTTGACATTCGGCAGCGTATGGCTGATGAGCCGCTGACCGACTGTCCTGAATGTGAAACCAACAATGCCCTGCGTAAAGTGGTGAATTCGGTGGGGATTGTGTTTAAGGGCAGTGGGTTTTACGTTACCGATGCGCGGGGCAAAAATGGCACCGCGGCACCGGTGGCCAATGGCAAAAGCAGCGAAAATGGCAGCGCGGCCAAGGAAGATTCCCCACCCCCACCGAAGGTAGAGGCCCCAAGCCCCAAGGTGGAAAGCAAACCAGAAAATAGCGGTGGTAAAGAGAAAACGGAGAAATCGGCCGTTTAGTCTTCACGCCACTCCATCAATAAGCAACAAAAAAGGCCTGCTATTTCCCGCAGGCCTTTTCGGTTTATCAAGGCAGGTTGGATGGTTTAAAGCTGGAATCCACCCGTAGCCGGGATTACTTTCTGGCTGAAGTTGTCCACGTACTGCTGGAGCTTGTCGTTAAGCTGACGCCAGTTAGTGCTGCGCAAGGCATCCTGCATCTTTTCCGTGGTGTTGGCAATGCCGCTGGCCAATTTTTGTTCGCAGGTGCCATACTGCGTATACCAGACCTGAATGTCGGAAATACCCAGCTTGTTCAGCCCAGGAATAAACTCGTGGACTAAAAATTCAAAATATTCAGATTCCGTTTCGGGACGAACGTCCCAGCGCATTAACAGTTTTGCGGCCATGCGGACTCCTATATTTTTGGTGTTAAGATAATTGTCTCCGTCTCTTCGGGCAAATTGCCTAAAGAGATTTTGAGGCTTTCTTCTTCGGTTGGTTCAGTAACGCCCATCTCTTTCAAGAAACGATCTATGCCTTCCAGTTCCAGCTTTAGCCCCGCCAGCTGGTAATGCATTGGCACCACAATATTGGGCTCCAGCAAGGAAACTAGCTCAGACGCCTGAGCGGCGTTGAGGCTGTTGCCGCCACCTACGGGCAGCAGCAAAACGTTTACTTCTTCCAGCGCTTCGATTTCTGCCTGCGTGGGAACTTTGTCCAGATCACCCAGGTGAGCAATTTTCAGCCCATCGTAATCGAAGAGGTAAATGACGTTATGGTTGGCGCGGGCCGTGCTTCTGGTGACAATGCCGGTGATGAAGACGTTGCCGATCTCATATTCGCCAGGGCCAATCAGGGTGTGTTGCGCCCCAGTGACGCCCTCCGCATAATTGTGCCCAGCGGCGTCATGGCTGATGGTTACCACATCAGCTTTAAGCTTGAGGCCGGGCAGCCCCAGTTTGCCGTTGTACGGATCGGTGACAACGGTTGCGTGTTTACGTTCGCTAAGCCGAAAACAGCTTAAACCATACCAGGTGATTTCCATAGAAAATTTTCTCCTTAAAGCTGGCCAATTATATCTGATATTTGCTTGATTAGTTA
>CAUJGI010000160.1 GCA_963169155.1 Chloroflexota bacterium | reverse complement strand
GTCAAAGCGCTGCATGTCAATTTCGGCCGCCAGGCGCAGGAACTGGGCTTTCCACTTACGTTCGATGGTGCCACGTGGTGCCAGCTTGAGCGCTTCCTGATACGTGTCGCGGGCTTTGTCTACCTGCGCCAGCTGGTAATATGAATCGCCCATGGCCAGGTAATGCTCCAAGGCGCGATCAATCTGGCCATGTCGCTTGACCAAATCAATGAGACGGCCGCGAATGGTCAGGTCCAGCGGGGTCATCTCCACCGCTTTTTCATAAGACAAAATGGAGCCGTTGGTGTCACCCCGGATTTGGTAGGTGTCGGCAATGGTCATGAATTTTTGAGCGGCCGTTTCGCGGCGGCCCTGTTTGCCCAGCAGTTCACCCAGCTGAAT
Source organism: Chloroflexota bacterium (assembly GCA_963169155.1). Lineage (GTDB taxonomy): Bacteria > Chloroflexota > Anaerolineae > Promineifilales > Promineifilaceae > Leptofilum. The sequence goes on along the minus strand of CAUJGI010000160.1, from coordinate 6,738 downwards.
GTGAGCTGGCAAATAATCGTTGGACAGCTGAATGGCACGGTAGGTTTCTTCAACGGCCGTATCATACATCCCACGCCGGGCATATTCCTGGCTCAGGTACAGCGATTCCAGCACCTGTTCGGAACCGGCCGTGAGCATGTCGCCCAAAATCATCATGCCCGAATCGGAAATGGCGTCCAAACGGCCGCGCGCTTCCTTCGCCTTGTCTTCCCACCCCTTGTGGCTCAGGAACTCTACCAGCGCATTGGCAAAAGCCGACGCCTGGTCCCGTTCCCCCTGAGCCATCAGGCTGTCCGCCAGGTTTTCATACAGCTCAATGAGCCGGTCGGCCTGGTTGTGCTGCACCGTGGCCAGGTCAACGATTTTGAGTACGTTGATGAAATGCTCCAGCGCCTTTTCGATGCGGCCACGTGCCCGGTGGCACTCACCCAACGAGAAGTAGCTGGCCAGCCGGAAATCGTGGTCTTTCACCGACAGCTGGAACTCGCGGATAGCGTCTTCAAAGCGCAGTTTGTCCTGGTAGAGCAGGCCGAGGTTGAAGTGAGCGGCCGTATTGTCCAATCCCAGCCCCATCGCCTCTTCATAGGCGCTGATCGCTTCATTGGTCATGCCTCGCGTTTGGAAATCCAGCGCCTTGCTGATAAGCGTGGTCAGGTGGAGCGTTTGGGTGGTCAGGTCGCCATCTTCATCGCCAAACAGATCGCCTGCCAGCTTTTCTGAGGCCAAACGGCGCGCATCCTGTACCGGGCTGGCGGCATCGGCCGCTTTGCCCGTGGCGTTGCCCGACTTTTCGCGCAGGGCGGCGGCCATGTGCTGCGCCACCTCGCTGATGCTGTCTGAAGATTGGTAAGTTGGCCGGTCAGACTCACCCGCCAGCTTTTCCCCACTGCGAATTTGCTCAATGGCCGTCAACACTTCGGCATTGCGGGGGTCCAGTTTGAGGGCTAACTGGCACGCTTGCAGCGCGTTTTCCGCTTCCCCCTGCGAATTCAGGATGCGGGCGATGGCTAAATATTCGCGAATGGCGTTGTGTACCGAGCCCTGCCGTTCATAAATCGATGCCAGCCGCTGGTGGCCGCGCAGCAAATCAGGTTCCAGGCGCACGGCCCGGTTCCAGTTGTCCATGGCTTCCGTCAAACGACGCCGGTTCAGTTCCACTTCCCCGATGGCCATGTAGGTTTTGCCGGCTTCGCCGTATTGGCCCAGGCGCTCCTGCACATCGGCCACCTGGCGCAGATAAATCACATCCCCGCGCGAAAATCGAGCGGCTAGTTTGTAATTTTCCAGCGCTTTTTTCAGTTGGTTTTGCTCCAGGTAGGCCATGCCTAAACCAGCATAGGGTGCCGGTTCATTGGCAATTTCTGTGATGGCAATTTCGAATTCACGAACTGCCTCACCCCACTTTTGGTCCCAGCTGTGAGAATGGCCTCGGTTGAGCGCTTCTTCGAATCGGGCCCGGTTTCCTGCCACGCCAATGCCTCCAAAAATCTATTAAGTTGGGCTGCCCAGGAGTTCCACCAGGATAGCCTTTTGGGCATGCAGCCGGTTTGCCGCTTGCGGGAACAACACAGAATTGGGGCCGTCAGCGACTTCATCGGTGATCTCTTCGCCGCGGTGGGCGGGTAAGCAGTGCATCACCAGGCAGTCGGGTTTGGCCAGGTTGACAAGCTGTTGGTTGATCTGGTAGGGGGGGAATACTTTCAGGCGTACGGCCGTTTCTTCTTCCTGCCCCATGCTCGTCCAGACATCGGTGTAAATAATATCCGCATCGGCCACTGCGCGGCTTGGATCTTCATACACCTCTATAGAAGCTCCGGCCGTACTCATCTGTGCCCCCAGTTCATAATCTTCTTCGGTGAGGGTGTAGTTTGGCGGAGTAGCGATGGCAAAATGCATGCCAACCTTCATGCAGGTAAATAATAAGGAGCGGGCGACGTTATTGCCATCCCCTACATAGACCATTTTTAGCCCTTCCAGCCGCTTTTTTACCTCCAATACGGTGAAAATGTCGGCCAGCGCCTGGGCGGGATGGTTGTAGTCAGACAAACCGTTGATGATCGGTACGGAAGCATATTGGGCCAGCTGCAGGATGTGGTCGTGTTCAAATACACGGGCCATGATGCCATCTACGTAGCCAGACAGCACACGGGCCACGTCGGCCACACTCTCGCGGCCGCCCATTTTGATCTCGGTGGGTGACAAATACAGGGCATACCCGCCCAAATGCACCATGCCCATTTCAAAGGAAACGCGGGTGCGCAGGGAAGGTTTCTGGAAGACCAGGGCCAGGCTTTTGCCCTTGAGCAGCGGGCGATTGCCACCGTTCTGCCATTCTTGTTTGAGTGAAAGAGCCAAATCCAGCAAATTGTGAAGTTCATCGGGGGACAAATCAGCGATGCTAAGAAAATGTTTCACGGTGTTCATTCTCCAGGTGGGTGACGTTGTTTTTAGGGCGTGGCGTGTAGACGGCCGTATCCAAATTTCCCCAAGAGCGTCACTGCTTACCTTAAAAAAGTATACCACAGGCAAAAACAGAGGAAAAGCATTAAACATAACTTGACGCGTTAAACAGTTATGGTAAGATACGAAATGCAGAGGGGATGTTATGTCATTTTCATAATATCTCTAGTTGGGGGCCATTGAAGGTAGGTGCCACATGGATTTTATAAAGAATCGACCAGGATTGTCTGTTCTACTCGCGGTAATTTTAGGGTTTGTTATTGGTCTTCTCTATGGCTGGGTGATTGATCCTGTGGAATGGACCGGCGCTGGCCCTGGCGATATGGAGCAGGTTGAACAGGACGTTTACCTGCAAACCATAGCCGATGCCTATTCCTTGCAGCCAGGCAATACAGCCCTCGTAACCCGAGCCCTGGCCAGTTGGCCAGATGCAGTCACCGACATTTGCGACTTGCGCAACAGCCGTACGGCCGATCCTGCCGCTCAGGAACGCCTCGACGCTATTGCCATGGTCCAGAGCGGTGGCCAGTCCTGTGGGGCTGTGGCTGTTCCCGGCACCGAAGGCGTGCAGCCTGTGCCCGAAGCCGCCGAAGACGATTCCAATTTAGGCACGATTCTGGCCCTGCTGCTGGTGTTGGCCCTGGTTGGGGCGGGCATTGTGGTGGTGTTGAACCGCCGCAACAGCATGATGGCCGAAGGCACCAACGTCGATACCTACTACGACAACATGCCGGAAAGCGCACCGACGATGGTGAGCGATGCCGGGGTTAGCGCGGTGCCGATTGCCCGCTTCCAGAGTGATTATGCCTACGGCCGTGACAACTACGATGACTCCTTCAGCATCGAAAACGCCAGCGGTGAATTCCTTGGCGAGTGCGGTGTGGGCATTGCCGAGTCAATTGGCAGCGATACGCCCAAGAACGTGACCGCCTTTGAGGTCTGGCTGTTTGACAAAAACGACATCCGCACCATCACCAAAGTGGTGATGAGTGACCACGCCTTCTTTGATGAAGCGTTGAAAGCCAAGCTGGCGCCCAAGGGCGAACCGGTACTGGCCCGCGAAAATGAAGTGATTGTGCTGGAAACAGCCACCCTGATCATCAACGCTGAAATTAAAGAAATGCAGTATGGCGCGGGTTCCTTGCCGCCGCAGAGCTTCTTCGAGAGCTTCTCCATTGAGCTGTCGGCCTGGGCCAAGGAAGGCGATTATGGCGACCCGGACATTGACGGCCGTGTCGATGAGCTGCTTGAGTATTAGGCAGTAAAGTAAAATGACGATCAAAAGCCCCGGCTGAATTCCAGCCGGGGCTTTCTTGTTTGTGGAGGAGGTTTCATGCGTTTTCTGGTGACCGGGGGGGCTGGCTTTTTAGGGTCAGCGCTGGCCAACCGATTGGCTGTCGCAGGGCACGGGGTGACGGTGCTGGACGATCTGAGCAATGGCAGCGCCAGCAGCCTGCGGCCGGATGTGTTGTTGACGCAGGGGGACGTGCGCAACATTCCGTTGCTCTGGTCGCTGCTGCGGGATGTGGATTGTGTCTACCATCTGGCCGCCAAGGTGTCGGTGGCGGAGTCTGTGCTGCATCCGCAGGCGTACAACGAGGTGAACGTGGGCGGTACGGTGAGCCTGATGGAGGCGATGCGCGATACGGGGGTGCGGCGCGTGGTGTTTGCCTCGTCGGGGGCGGTGTACGGCCGTCTCCCCACCCAACCCGTCCACGAAAATGACACCCCAAACCCCGATTCCCCTTACGCCGTCAGCAAATGGGCCGCCGAGCAGTACATCCACACCATCGGCCGGGCAAACCAGATTGAAACGGTGGCCCTGCGTATTTTTAACGCCTACGGGCCGGGCCAAAGCCTGCCCGTTTCCCATGCGCCGGTTATTCCCCGGTTTTTGCAGCAGGCGCTGACGGGTGGTTCGCTGGTGTTGCATGGCAGCGGGGAGCAGACGCGCGATTTTATTTTTGTGACAGACGTGGTGGCGGCAATGGTGGCGGCGGCCACGGCAACGGCCGTTAACCGGCAGGTGATCAACGTGGGCAGCGGCATCGAGACCAGCCTGAACCAACTGGTCAGCCAAATTGAACAGGTGGTGGGCCAGCGGGTAAATCCGTTGAAAAACCAGCAAAAAGGGGCAGGTGTGCCGCGCCTGGTGGCGGACATCAGCCGGGCGCAGCAGCTGCTGGGGTTTCGCCCGTTCGTGGGTCTGGCGGAGGGGTTGCAGCGAACATTGCGTGAGGCCGGCCGTTTCCAACCATAAAAAAACGCCGACACATTTGTGTCAGCGCTTTTATGCCCAAGAGAGGACTCGAACCTCCACGCCCAATGGGCACAGGCCCTCAACCTGCCGCGTATGCCAATTCCGCCACTTGGGCTTAAATACGTTGGCAATTATAGCCATTGCCGGACGGCTGTCAATGCAGTGATGAACCTTTAAGCGGTTACCCATTCGGCCGTGGCTGGCTCAGCCACACCGTTGCTGTACCTCGGTTTTTGCAGCGTGGGTGCCATCTGCAAAACGGCCGATGCCCAGGTCAGCCCTGAGCCAAAACTCACCAGCAGCAGCCGATCATCCAGGCGAATTTCCCCAGAGTCCAACCCATCACAAATGGCCACCGGAATGGACGCGGCTGAGGTATTAGCGTATTTGTGTACCTTTACCAAAAAGCGTTCGATGGGCAGATTCATGGCGCGGGCGGCGGCCTCGATGATGCGCAAATTGGCCTGGTGCGGCACGATGCAGTCGATGTCGTCCAGGGTCATACCGGCTTGCGCCAGGCTGCGCTGGCTGGTGCTGCCCAGAACGCGGGTGGCGAATTTGAACACCTCACGGCCGTTCATGCGAATAAAGTGGCGTCTTTCGGCAAACGTCGTGGCGTTCACCGGTTCGGCCGAACCCATTGCCGGGGCAATGATGTGCTGGCTGCCGCTGCCATCGGAGCCCATGTCGAAGCCAAACAGGCCGCACGGTTCACTGGTGGCCTGCATCACAAATGCGCCTGCCGCATCGCCAAACAGGACGCAGGTGTTCCGGTCTGTCCAATCGACGTAGCGGCTGAGCAGTTCGGAGCCAATGATGAGGATGTTCCGGTAAACGCCGCCGCTGATAAACTGTTGGGCAGTGGTGAGGGCATACAAAAAGCCCGTGCAGCCGTTGGCCAGCACGAAGGCTGGCACGTTGGTGGCCCCCAGCATGTGCTGTATCTGGCTGGAAACAGCGGGGGTGATGAAATCGCCGGTGGTGGTGGCTACGATGATGAGGTCCAGGTCGGTGGCCGCCAGGTTGGCCTTTTGCAGGGCGCGGCGGGCGGCGGCGACGGACATGGTGGCGTTGGTTTCTTCCGGGCCGGCAATGTGGCGCTGGTGAATGCCCGTGCGCTGGACAATCCATTCATGGCTGGTATCTACGAGCTGTTCTAAATCGTGATTGGTGAGCACTTTTTCGGGGACATACGCGCCCCAACCGGTGATACGGCCGTATCGTTTTTCCATGTTGTTCTCCTCAACGAGTTGCTGTCGTAGGGGCAGCAGTGGTGTATGCGGTATTAAACACGAGTTCCACAAAATCGTCACGGCGCTGTGCGTCATAGAATACCAACAGGTGAATCGCCAAGATTAAGCTTTCCACTTTTTCCCCATCGATATCCCTGCTGTCGCTTGACAAACCATAGAAATGGGCCTAAATTGCCAGATAAGAACCTCCGGTCGCTCACACACCGGAGGTTTTCACGTTTACGTGGAAGGAGATCAAGCGAATCATGAAACGATGGTTATTCTTGCTAAGCACAGTAACTTTGTTGATGATGGTGATTGCCTGTGGGGGCCAGGCGGCGGCGACGCCTACGGCCGTAACGCCGCCACCTACCCTGGAAAATACGGCCGTTGCACCCCCCACCACTGCCCCCGCGGTAACGGCCACGTTGCCGCCGCCGCCCACCATTGCCGCCACGGCTACAAACACCCCAGAGGCCGCGCCGGAAGCCAGCGGGCTGAATCTGCTTACCGCCGCCGACTTTGGCACGGACCGCAACCCGCTGACGGGTGAACTGGTGGATGACCCGGCTCTGCTGCAAAGACGGCCGTTGGCCATCAAAATTTCCAACGCGCCGCCCGGTTTTGTCCGGCCCCAGTCTGGGTTGAACAGCGCCGATTGGGTGTTTGAGCACACCTCTGAAGGCAGCATCACCCGCTTCACGCTGATTGTGTATGGCACTGATGTGGATGTGGTTGGCCCGATTCGCAGCGCCCGGCTGATCGACGTCGAGCTGCCCGCGATTT
>CAUJGI010000159.1 GCA_963169155.1 Chloroflexota bacterium | reverse complement strand
AGCGACCAGTTCTGTGAGCATGGCCGTGTCGAAGCGGAACTCGGCACCGGCGCTGGCAAACAGCTCCGGTAAAGTTTTGGTACCGCCATAGGCAAGTGCCTTGCGGTAAGCGTTGAGGGCTTCACTGCGGTCGGTCAGACTGTTGCGCCATACCTGCAGCGCCCCAACCTGGGCCATACCATATTCAACGTAGTAAAACGGCGAAGTGAATATATGCGGCTTGCGATGCCAGCCTGTTTTGCGGGTTTCCTCGTGGCCTGTCCAATCGACATCGGGAATAAAGCGCAGCCACTGCTGATCCCAGGCCGCATCACATTGGCTAGGGTCAGCCGCCTCGTGGGGATGGGTATAGACCCAATGTTGGAAGGCATCCACCACGGCCATGTAGGGCAGAAAGGCGATGATCCCCTCCAAATGTTCGGTGCGGGCGCGGGCGGCCTGGGGCGAGGTGTAAAAGCCGCCATGCCGGGTAGATAGGTACGGCGCGGCCAGCAGCTCCATGGACATAGAGGCCACTTCGCAAAACTCCATGGGCGCATCGGTTTGCCAGAAGAGGGGTAAATCGGCCGTTTCAAAGACGTGGAAGGCATGCCCCGCCTCGTGGAGCATCGTTTGCACGTCGTCGTGGCTGCCCACACCGTTCATGAAGATAAACGGCCGATTCCGCAAGGGCAGCGCGCTACAATAGCCACCCAACGCTTTACCCGTGCGCGTGTCCAGGTCCAACAGTCCGTCTTCGGCCATGGTAGCAAAATAACGGCTCAACTGCGGATCGAGCTGGTTAAAAATGTTGAGGGTGTGCTGGATCAGCGCTTCCTGGCCTTGATACGGCCGTAACACGTCCCCAGCGGAATCGTCTACCAGCGCGCCCTTTTCTGGCACCCAATCCCACGGGCGCAGCCGATCGTAGCCCAACCGGGTACGTTTTCTTTCTAAAATGCGGCGCAGGGCGGGGACAACGGCCGTTTCAATCGCCGCATGAAACGTCAGGCAATCGTCTGGTGTGTAATCGAAGCGCCCTTTTTCCCGGAACGCATAAGCACGATAGTCTGGCAGCCCGGCGTTTTTGGCAATTTGTTGGCGGATTTCCAACATCTGCCCATAAAGATTGTTGAGCGATTCACGCTGGCTGAGCCACAAATCGGCAATGGTTTGCCATGCTTTTTGCCGCACGTCGCGGTTTTTGTCATTCAAAAAGAAGGCCAGCTGGCTGAGGTTCTTCTCTTCGCCAGCCCAAGTCGCCTGCAAACCGCCCGTGATCTTGTCGTAGTCGTTTTCTAGCTTAGAAACCTCGGTAAATAGGGGGACGTTCTCTCCGCGGAACAGGTCTGCCTCGTTACGCATGTTGCGCAATACCAGGGCCATGTCGTGCAAAGCCGCCTCATTCGGATCAATCGCCAGCAGCCGCTCCTTCAACGCCTGCGCGGCCACCTGTGCTTCAGGGAAGACGTTGCTGATCAGATCCAAAAAAGCCTGCTCTTTATCTTCATCGGCCGTATCCAGCGACTTTTCAATGTAGATAAGCGAAGCGGCTTCAAACAGCAGGCGGGTTAGGTCGGACCAATCGGTAAGCCATTGACGCAGGTTATCAGAGGTTAACGGCCGTTCCCGCAAATCAGCAAAATACGGGGCAAACGTCTCCCAGCGACGGGGATCAATGGCATCAACTGACGAGGGAATGATAAACGCGTTCATCACACAATCTCCAGAATAAAAAAAGCCCTTGCGGGCGGGCAAGGGCTAAAAGTTGAGGCGACGACCGGATTCGAACCGGTGATGAAGGTTTTGCAGACCTCTGCCTTACCACTTGGCCACGTCGCCGAAAACAAATCCGGCAGGCTTGCGGCCTGCCGGTTGTTAGAGCGGGCAACGAGATTCGAACTCGTGGCCTTCTCCTTGGCAAGGAGACGTTCTACCACTGAACTATGCCCGCAATAGAATTGCTATAGTTATACCAACTGCTGATTTATTTGGCAAAATTTATTTACCAAACAATCATATGAAAAATATGCCAGGACCCAGGCTCGAACTGGGGACACCTGCATTTTCAGTGCAGTGCTCTACCGACTGAGCTATCCCGGCTGGTAAGGACCTTATTCAAAGCTCGCGAATTCTATCCAAAGCCCGGTGGCCTGTCAAGTAGGATGCGTGGCGCGCGGTGATGAGGGGCAACTTTGGTAAGAACGGGCTATGGCTGGGAAACGGCCGTTCTCTATACAATGTTTTTGCATTTTTCCAGATTTCATTACTGAGTTGTACCACAAAATATGTGCAAGGGAGCCTTATGCAATCAGAAAAAATTGGAGCCAACACCGTTGCTCCAGACAAAAAACTAGCTGCCACTCGCCTCTGGCTGGCGCAAAAAATCGAAGCTTCCCTCCCCAAAACCATTATTTTGGATCGTACCCCGCAAACCATAAAACTTATCCAGGATCGTTACAAGCTGGCCCGGCAGCATGCCAGCCTGGACATTGCTCCCGCCGAAGAACGGCAGTTCTTCGATGATTTGCTGGACGAAATTCTGGGCTTTGGTCCGCTGGAAAAAGCTCTAAACGACGAAACGGTCACTGAAGTAATGGTCAACCGCGCCGATCTGGTGTACATCGAGCAAAAAGGCAAGATCACCGAATCAGACATCATCTTTGTCGATGACGCCCATGTAGAGCGCGTCATTCGCAAGATCATCGAGCCGCTGGGCCGCTACGTGGGCAAAGATTCGCCGCTGGTAGATGCCCGCCTGCCTGATGGTTCCCGCGTTAACGCCGTCGTTTCGCCCTGTGCCATCGACGGGCCGAACATCACCATCCGCAAATTTTCACGCACCCCTTTTGGCATCCAGGACCTGATCAACTTTGGCAGCCTAAACCAGGACATGGCCGACTTTCTGGAAGCATGCGTGCGCGCCAAGCTCAACATCGTGGTGTCTGGCGGCACTGGCTCCGGCAAAACCTCCCTGCTCAACGTGCTCTCCCGCTTTATTCCCGATGGCGACCGCATTGTGACTATTGAAGATGCCGCCGAATTAAGCCTGCTGCAGCGCCATGTGGTGCGTTTGGAAACCAAAAAGCCAGCCAAAGCTGGCGACAGCGAGGTCACGGTGCGTGACCTGGTAATTAACGCGCTGCGGATGCGGCCAGAGCGCATTGTGGTGGGTGAATGCCGCGGCGGCGAAGCGTTGGACATGCTGCAAGCCATGAACACGGGCCACGACGGCAGCCTGACCACCATTCACGCCAACAATCCGCGCGACACCATCTCCCGCCTGGAAACGCTGGTACTGATGGCGGGTATGGATTTGCCTCTTTCGGTTGTGCGCAAGCAGATTGTTTCGGCCGTGGATTTGTTTGTACAGCAGGCGCGCCTGCGCGACGGCAGCCGCAAGGTAATTAACATTACGGAAATTACCGGCATGGAAGGTGAGACCGTGGTCATGCAGGACATTTTCAAATTTGAAGAGCAGCGGGGCAGCACGGAGGAGAATCTGATCGGCGAGTTTTTGCCGGGCGGCATGCGGCCCAACTGCGAGCAGCGGCTGCGCACCTATGGGTACAATCCACCAGCCAGCCTGTTTATGGGCAACCGCAACGGGAACCTCAGTCGCCGGGTGCGCTAAACTTTTCTCGCGCCGCTTTTTCGCCTGCGTTACAATGGGCGGATGAAAGTTTATCTGAACAGCATTGGCTGTCGCCTGAACCAAAGTGAGATCGAGACGATGGCTCGCCAACTGTTGGCGGCGGGGCATGAGATTGTGACGGATACGGCCGTTGCCGACAAAGTCATCATCAACACCTGCGCCGTCACCGCCGAGGCCGCCCGCGACGCCCGTAACCAGACCCGCCGCATCCACCGCGACAACCCCAACGCCGAAATTGTCCTCACCGGCTGCTACGCCACCATTGCCCCAGACGAGCTGGGCAAGGTACCGGGCGCTGGTCGTGTGGTCGTCAATCAGCACAAAGCGCAGTTGGTGCAGCTGCTGGACCCCAAAGCCCGCATTGACCTGCCCGTGTTTGACCAGGAACCCGCGCTGCGTGAGTTTTATGCAGGCAACCTGGGGGCCAACACCCGCGCCTTTATCAAGGTGCAGGACGGCTGCGACAACAAATGCACCTTTTGCGTCACGACGGTGGCGCGCGGCGCGGCGCAAAGCCGCCATTTGGGCGACATCGTGGCCGAGATTCAGGCGCTGGCCGAGGCTGGCTACCAGGAAGCGGTGCTAACCGGCGTGCACCTGGGCAGCTACGGCCATGATTTTGGCAACCAGGCGGGGCTGCGCGACCTGGTACAGGCGATTTTACAGCATACCAACATTCCCCGGCTGCGCCTCTCGTCGCTGGAGCCGTGGGATTTAGCGCCAGACTTTTTTGCGCTGTGGCACAATCCGCGCCTGCTGCCGCACCTGCATATGCCGCTGCAATCAGGCAGCGACAAGATTCTCAAGCGCATGGCGCGCCGCACCAGCCGGGCCAGCTTCCGCGAACTGGCCGACGCCGCCCGCGCCCATATCCCCGACCTGAACCTGAGCACTGACCTGATCGTGGGCTTCCCCGGCGAAACGGAGGCCGATTTTGCCGAAAGTCTGGCATATGTGGCGGCGATCAACTTTGCCCGGCTGCACGTGTTTAGCTACAGCCCACGCCCGGGAACGGCCGCTGCCCAATTTCCCCACCAGGTGAATGGCAAGGTGAAAAAAGAGCGCACCCAGCGCATGATTGCCCTGGGCCAGCAGCTCAGCCAAGATTTTCATGAGCGGTTTGTGGGGCAGACGCTCAACGTTCTGTGGGAAGGCAGCGTGGGGGCAGACCACAACGGCCTGCGCTGGGTGGGCTACACGGACAACTACATGCGCGTGCAGGCCAACGGTCCGGTAGATCTGGCCAACCGGATCACGGCGACGGAGATTGTGGGGGCGACGGCGGATGGGGTAAGTGGCGTGGTGAGCAGTAAGAAGTGAAAAGTAAAAAGTCAGAACGAAGGCGGGACGGTTTTCAAGCCGTGGGAGAAAAGGAGATGACTCAGTTTAAAGTTGGTGATTCGGTTCGCGTGAAGTCCGGCATAACGGACCCGGATTTCCAAGTAGAAATTGGCGGCTGGCAGGGCCGCATTCTCATCGTGGGGCCAGAAGCAAATTTTGCCGAGGTTGCCTGGGACAGCCTGACCCTGGCGCAGATGCCGAAAGAGCTGCTTGATCTTTGTTTCAAAGAAGGATACGCCGTTGAGGGCCTCACGCTGACGCTGGACGAGCTGGAACCGGCCAAAGCGCGCGATACGGAAAAAGATGTCCACAACATACTGGCGGAGATTTACGGCCGTTACGGCCTGGAGTACCAAACTCAAACGGAGTCACTCGTCCTCTCGATGGCTAATTTGGCAGGCATACTTGAAGATGATGACGACGATTGGGAGGATGAGCCAGTACAAACGTTTGATATCGACCAGTTTTTTGCCGATCTGCACATTGAGAGCGCCAAAGAGCAGTCGCGGATTCGCAGCTGCTTTGCCCTGGGTTTGGAGGTTTATTACGAACGTATTTATGGGTACCACAAGTACGGCCGTAAACCAGACTTTCTCATCGCTGAGCGCATGGGCGAGCCGTATATCTTTGGCTTTGGCATGGTGGAAGTGCTGCGCGCCAAACGGGG
>CAUJGI010000158.1 GCA_963169155.1 Chloroflexota bacterium | reverse complement strand
CGATGGCGACATCGAGTACCTGGGACGGATCGATCACCAGGTGAAGATTCGCGGTTTTCGCATTGAGCTGGGCGAAATTGAGGCGGCGCTGGCCAGCCATCCGGCAGTGCGCGAGGTGCTGGTGTTGGCCCGCGAGGATCAGCCGGGCGAAAAGCGGCTGGTGGCGTATGTGGTCCTGGCACCGGACGTCACCGCTACGGTATCGGAGCTGCGTGCGTTTGTGCAGCCCCGACTGCCCGCCTACATGATTCCGGCAGCGTTTGTGCTGCTCAACAGCCTGCCGCTGACCACCAACGGCAAGGTGGACCGACGGGCGCTGCCGCAGCCCGTAGCCGAGCGGCCGGATCTGGCACGGCCGTTTCTCCCCCCACGCACCCGCGCCGAAGAGCTGTTGGCCGATATCTGGAGCCGCGTTTTGGGCGTGGCCCGCGTGGGCATCGAGGACAACTACTTTGAACTGGGTGGCGACTCCATTCGCAGCCTCCAAATTTTGGCCCAGGCCGCCCAGGTGGGCTTGAACTTCTCCCTGGCTGATTTGTTCAATCGGCAAACAATTGGCAGCCTGGCAGAGCAGATGGCGCGTATTGAACTGGGCGAGGCGGTGGCGGCTTCTCTGGAAACGGCCGCTTTCCAACTCATCTCCCCCGCCGACCGGGCCGCCCTGCCCGCCGGGGTGGCAGACGCCTACCCATTGAGCAAATTGCAGGCGGGCATGTTGTTTCACTCCGAGTTGGCGGCGGATACGGCCGTTTACCACAACGTCACCAGCTGGCACATCGAAGCGCCATTTGACGGCAGTTTGCTGGCAGCGGCCGTTCAGCAGCTGGCCGCCCGGCATCCCGTGCTGCGCACCAGCTTTGACCAGACCACGTACAGCCAGCCGCTCCAGCTGGTCTGGGCCAATCGGCCAATTCCCGTGACCTGGCACGATGTGCGCGATCGCAACCCTGTTGAGCAAACGGCGGAAATCGACCGTCAGGTTCAGCAGGCCGTGGCCAGCAAGTTCAACTGGACTGAGCCGCCGCTGCTGCGCTTCCACTTTTTGCAGCGCAGCGAGACCACGTTCCAGATGATCATGACCGAGCACCACGCCATTTTGGACGGCTGGAGCGTCGCGTCGCTGGTGACAGAGCTGTTCCAGACGTACCGTGCGCTGCTGGCCGGGCAGCCAACTGCCGCCGAAGCCAGCGTGCCTTACCGCGAATTTATTGCCGCCGAGCATGCCAGCCTGGCCTCAGATTCGGCGCGCGCTTTTTGGCGGGAACTGCTCGATGAGAGCAGCATCAGCACGGTGCCCCGTCTGCCGCTGCCGAAGGGCGACGAGGATGTGCCAGAAACGGCCGTTCACCAAACCATCCTCTCCGCCGACCAGGTGGCCCGGCTGAACCAGGTGGCCCAGCTGGCCGGTGTGCCGCTGAAAAGTGTGCTGCTGGCGGCCCACCTGAAGGTGTTGGGCTATGTCAGCGGTCGTCAGGATGTGCTGGCGGGTTTGGTCATGAACGGCCGTCCTGAACAAACCGGCAGCGAACGCGCCCTGGGGCTGTTCCTCAATACCGTGCCTTTCCGCCAGAAATTGGAGTCGGGCAGCTGGCTTGATCTTATCCGCCAGACCTTTGCTACAGAAAAAACGGTGCTGCCCTACCGCCGCTTCCCTTTGGCCGAAATCCAACAGATGCTGGGCGGCCAGCCATTGTTTGAAGTGCCGTTTAACTTCCTGCATTTCCACGTTTTCGACGAGCTGGACGGCGACGACATTCGGATTTTGGACGAGCAGTTTTTTGGCCATGCCAGTTTTGCCCTGGCCGTTGAGGCCGAGCTGAACCCGGCCAACGGCACGCTGGCGCTGAAGCTGGAGCACGATCCGGCCCAATTTGGCGCGCCGCAGATTGAAGCGCTGGCCGGTTATTTTACGCGGACGCTGGCTGCTCTGGCCGCGGCACCAGACGCGCCGCACCAGACGTTCTCGCCGCTGAGTCAGGCTGAGCTGCAACAGCTGCTCGTCGATTGGAATGCTACCGCGGTGCCCGTGCCCGACCGGCTGGTGCATGAGTGGGTGGCCCAGGTGGCCGAGACGATGGGGGGACGCACGGCCGTTCTCTACCAAAACCAGTACCTCACCTATGCCGAGCTGAACGCCAAAGCCAACCAGCTGGCGCACACGCTGCTGGCCAATGGCGTGGGGCCAGAATCGGTAGTGGCCATTTACCTCAATCGATCGCCAGAGATGGTGACTGCCGCTCTGGCCGTGCTGAAGGCCGGGGGTGTTTACCTGCCGCTCGATCCCACCTATCCCGACGATCGATTGGCGTTTATGCTGGCCGATGCCCGCCCGCAGCTGCTGCTGACCCACAGCACGCTGCAAGACAACCTGCCGTCGGCGGCCGCCAACCGGCTCTGCCTGGACACAGAATGGGACCAGGTGGCCCGGCACAGCAACCAAAATCCGCCAACGGCCGTTACCGCCGACAATGCCGCTTACATCATCTACACTTCCGGCTCGACGGGACAGCCGAAGGGCGTGGTGGTCACCCATCGCGGGGTGCCTAACCTGGCGCAGTACCTGCAGCGGCAGTTTGTCGTTGGGCCAAACAGCCGGGTATTGCAGTTTGCCGCCTTTGGCTTCGATGCCTCCGTGGCGGAAATATTTATGACGCTGACCGCTGGTGCGGCCCTGGTGCTGGCCGATGCCGACGACGTGCTGCCGGGGCCAGAGCTGGTGGCGCTGGTGCAGACGCACGGCGTTACCGTGATGACCCTGCCGCCCTCGGCGCTGGCGCTGCTGGACCCGGCTGACTTCCCCAGCCTGCAAACGGTGGTGGCCGCGGG
>CAUJGI010000157.1 GCA_963169155.1 Chloroflexota bacterium | reverse complement strand
GAGCCACCACCATCAACATCGATGTGCGCCACGGCGGGCGAGAGAGCATTCAGATTGCCGACAACGGCCAGGGGATCGCCGCTGAGGACGTCGAAACGGCCTTTTTGCGCCACGCTACCTCCAAGCTGCAAACCATCGACGACTTAAACGCCATTCGCACTCTGGGCTTTCGCGGCGAGGCCCTGGCCGCAATCGCGGCTGTGAGCCAGCTCACCATTGTCTCCCGCGCTGAGGGGGCCGACGCGGGCACGCGGCTGGTGCTGGAAGCGGGTCTGGTGGTGAACCGCGAGACGGTGGGTGCGCCGCAGGGCACGGTCATCGCCGTGGAGAATCTGTTTTACAACGTACCCGCCCGCCTGAAATTTTTGAAAACGGCCGCTACTGAAAAGCGGCTCATCGATGAATTTGTCACCCGCTACGCCCTGGCCTACCCCCAAATCCGCTTCCGCCTGGCACACAACGGCCGTATCACCTTCCAAAGCAGCGGCAGCGGCCAGGAGCAGGACGTGCTGGTGGCCATCTACGGCCCGGAGATTACCCGACAGTTGTTGGAGATTGGTGATTGGAGAGTGGAGAGTGACAGCGAGACTTCTAACCACTCGCCACTTGCCACTCGCCACTTGCCACTGGAAGTTACCGGCTTTGTCGGCCCGCCCGGCGTGCATTTTGCCAACCGGGGGCAGATTACTTTGTTTGTCAACGGCCGTTGGGTCAAAGACACCCAGCTGACCTATGCCGTCATTCAGGCGTACCACACCCTGCTGCCCTCCGGGCGCTATCCGCTGGGGCTGATTTTTATGCAGCTGCCGCCGGAAGATGTGGATGTGAACGTGCATCCCACCAAAACCGAGGTGCGCTTTCGCTACGACAAAGCGCCGTTTGGCACCGTGCAGCGTGCCGTGCGCCAGACGCTGGTGGCCGATGCCCCCACGCGGCAAATGTCGGCCTGGGCGCTGGGCAGCATGGACGGCAGTGAATCCCCCGGCTGGATGGGCTCGCTCAGCCCGGAGTCGTTTGCCCCGGCACAGGCCGAGCAGGCGGATCTGGCCCTGAGCTGGCTGGATGACCTGGACGACGAAGGCGGGGAACTGCCGATTGTCACCCATCATTCCCAACCCGCCAGCGAATCCCAGCTGCCGATCATGCGCGTGGTGGGGCAGGTGGGCGCTTCGTACATCATCACCGAGGGGCCGGAGGGGCTGTTTTTGATCGACCAGCAGGCGGCGCACCAGCGGGCGCTGTTTGAGCAGCTGCAAGCGGAGTGGGCGGAAGATCGGGTGACGGTGCAGATGCTTTCGACGGGAACGGCCGTAACCCTCTCCCCCAGCCAGGCCAAACTATTGGAGCAGTTCCAAGACGTTGTGGCCCGGGTGGGCTTGCAGGTTGAGGCGTTTGGCCCCAACACCTTCATGGTCCGCGCCGTGCCCAAACTGGCCGCCAGTGCCGATCCGGCCCGCCTGTTGGTGGCCGTCGTCACGGAGCTGGAGCAGAGTAAGGGGGTTGTGGAAGAGGCGGGTTTGGTAACGGCCGTGTGCCAGACCATCGCGCTGCGTCCCGGCCAGGCGCTGACGCTGGCGCAAATGGAGCAGCTCATCCACAGCCTGGAAAAGTGCGCCGACCCCTTCACTGATCCGCAGGGGAACCCCACCTTTATTTATTTGTCGGTGGCTCAGCTGGCGCGGGAATTCGGCCGTATTTAAAGGTAAAGCCTTCGCATTTCGTTCGCTGTCCTGCTTTTTACTACAGTTCGGCAGAAATCAACGCCATAATATTATGTCGAGTTCGTCAGGCTGTTTAAGTATTGCGCAGCGGCATTAACTGATGCGAACTTTTGGAGCACCATCCTCGTTTCTCACCATCACAAATGCCTGTTTTCCCTAAAAGTTGCGGCTTGATTTCAGAACTGATGTGCTATAATTATTGCTGCCAGAACCACTTTCCAATTATGGAGGAAAAGAATGTCAAAAGTAACTTTTTTGGTTGATGGGCGTGAACGTCAGGGCTACCTTGCTGTCCCAGAAGCGGGAAAGGGGCAGGGGGTGCTGCTTTTACATGCGTGGTGGGGTCTAACAGATTTCTTTCAATCAGTTTGCGAACAGATCGCGGCCCAAGGTTATGTTTGCTTTGCCCCAGACCTGCACCATGGAAAGATAGCCACAACGCCAGAAGAAGCGATGCATATTCTGGAAATGCGCGATTTTCCGGCTACGCAAGCCACCGCCGAATCCGCCTTGAGCTTTCTTCAGACTCACGCAGCAGTGCAAGGGAAAAAAGTAGCCGCAGTTGGTTTTTCTATGGGAGCTTCCTTTGCGCTGCTCCTCGATTCCATTTCCCCGGATGCTTTCAGCAAGGTTGTCTTATTTTATGGCGCAAGTGGCGCAGATTTGTCCCAAAGCAAGGCGCGGTTTCAGTGCCACTTTGGCGAGGCTGACGATTGGGAGCCTATAGAGGAAGTGAGAAAGATGAATGCGGCGAATGCCGAAATTTATACCTATCCAGGTGCGGCACATTGGTTTTGCGAATCAGATCGGCCGGACTACTATGACGTTCAAGCGGCCGTATTGGCCTGGAAGCGTACCTTTGCGTTTTTAAACATGCCGGACAATGATTGACCCACAGAACGAGGTATAAAGTGAGCACAATTCTACAAGAACCTTTTACGGTAACCGTTTATCCCGCCACGGCCGAACGTTGGCCAGATATTGAGCTGCTTTTTGGTCCCAAAGGGGCCTATGCGGGCTGCTGGTGCATGTTTTGGCGCTTGAACCGGGCAGAATTTAAGAGTTTGAAAGGTGAAGGGACCAAAGCCGTTCTGAAAACGATGACCGAAAACAATGACGTGGCGGGCGTGTTGGCCTATGTTGACGAAAAGCCAGTGGGTTGGTGTTCGGTGAGTCCGCGACATGAGTATGCCGCTCTGGAAAACTCAAGGATTTTGAAGCGTGTGGATGATACGCCTGTTTGGTCTGTTGTGTGCTTTTTTGTCGCCAAACCGTTTCGTCAGAAGGGCATTATGGCAAAGCTGCTCAAGGGAGCTGTAGCGTTTGCCGAACAACAAGGGGCAGCGGTCATTGAAGGATACCCAATAGATATGCAGTGCGAAAAATTGGTGGGGCAAACGCTCGGCAGCTACGCCGGGTACATGGGGGTGGCCGCAGCGTTTCGCGAGGTGGGTTTTGTTGAGGTGGCGAACGCCTCGGAGACGCAGCGTATCATGCGTTATACAACAGCGCAGGCAAAATAGCCGATGTTTTCTCCGTATCCTGAGTGCCCAATTGCTTAATTTTTGATGGTAACGGCCGTCTCCCCCACCATCAGCTCGCTTGCAGAATCCAGGACAGATGTTTTCACATAACCCAACCCGATGGTGCCGTGGGGGCCAACGGCCGTTGAGGTCACTGTCCCCGCATTTTTGCCATTTGCCTGAAGGTCGCTGCCTGCTTCTAGCGGACCATCGGC
>CAUJGI010000156.1 GCA_963169155.1 Chloroflexota bacterium | reverse complement strand
TGCAGCAGCCCATACCGGAATAAACCTACACCCAGAAAAATGGACGAAATCGGGAAAATGAAGGTGGGAACGTTGAGATAATGCCACTTGGCAATCCCCAAAAAGGAGAGGCTGCCCAGCAGCCAGGGGAGGATCAACCCGGCTAAAATCAGCAGCAGCTGCCGCCGATAAATGCGGTTGGCGCTGGGCAGCTGCACCAGCAGCGTCAGGGCCGCGATGAGCAGCAGCAAATAGTTGACAAACAGACTGAACCAGTTCCAGGGGCCATACTCAATGTAAAGCACGGGAAAACGGAAAACGCCCGACACCAGCATCGGCGTTCCGGCCAGGCCGTGCCACGGATTGGTCCAAAAAATAATGAGCGAGGCAATTGGTTCCAGCACCAGCAGCGCCAGGAGCAGCCGGTGAAAGCCCAGGCGGGGGCGGGTAAACGCCAGGGCGGCCAGGAATACGCTTGGCCCCACGGCCGAAACGCCGAACTGCTTGAGATTGAACCAAAATAGCTTGCTTTCCAGCGAGGGTGAGACCAACTCCAGCCCATAACAAAAAGCCCAGACTCCGGCAGACAACATCACCGCAGCAAATGGTTTGGCCGCCCGCAAATGCCGTCGCCGCCAGGCATAAAAGGCAAAAAACCAGCATACCGAAATAGATAGATACAGCGGAAACAGGTAGGGGGCAAGAGCAAGATTCATGGATGCCTGGTACCTTGTCAAAACAAAACCTGGCTGGCACTAAAAGACAGGTGACTGATGGTCAAGACGGAAACCCAATCCAAAATCAGGTGCTGGGGCAGTGCGGCCGTTTTGTGATGATTGAATCTGGATTGGCTCCAATTTCTGGCTTATTTTAACAAAGTTTTTCTGGAAGTAGAACACAGTTAAGATGAAGGCGTAAGAGCGGTGCGCAACAGGCTTACCGCAGCGGGGTTATCCAGCAGCCAGCGGGCCAATTCATCGTGAGCCAGGGTATTGCGCCAGGTGCGGTAGGTCTCGCCCGGCAGGTCGCGAAAGAACAAGATCACCACGGTGGGCGTTACTTCGCCAATGGGATAGGCGTAGTAGGCGGTGTTAAGAATGCCGGGCATGGAGCCATTTTTGTAGCCCAGGTTGCTGAAGCGCTCCTGGTTGGCGGGGAAGATCATGGGCCATTCCAGATAGCGGCGGGCCTGGAAGCTGCTTTCCGGGTTGCTGAGGCCGTTTTGGGCAATCCGGGCCATGAGGGCCGCGTATTCACGCGGGGTGCCGTGGGCGTTGAGGTTGTGGCTGAAGAAGCGCTGGTCCTGGGAAGACGGCCGTCTCTCCTCTTCATGCCACGTTTGTTCTGCTTCACGAAAGTCGGGGTCGCTCGTGTACGCTTCGGCCAGCTGCACCACTTCGGTGCCGTAGCTGGTCGGGTTGTCCAGGTACGCCTGGATGGCGGCGCGGTCGCTTTGGCCCGGGCGGGACTGGTTGCTCATCGCCAGGAACTGGCCTAAGAAGGTGCAGGGGGCCGTTTGCTGAGTGAGGTTGAGCGAAACGGCCGTTGCCTCAAGCGCCGTTTGCCCCAGCAGCATGTGCAGGTAATCTGTGGCGGCGTTGGCGCTGTACCGGATCATCATCCAGGGCACGTCCTCCAGCCGCACCCGATCTGGGCTGGGCAGCAGCAGGCTGGCGGCTTCCAGTTCGGCCAGTGCCCGACTGTGCGAACCCAGGTCGTAGCCGGGCAAGTAGTAGCTGTCCAGTGTGCCGACAGTGACGTAGCTGGTAGGGTCCAGCTGGCCAGCGGCCACCGCTTCCACATAGGCCACCAGGTGAATGATTTTCACCACAGACGCAAGCGGCATTTGCACGTCGGCATTGTGGTAGATGCCGTTGGTTTCATCCCCCACGCGGTACGCCACCAGCCCGACACTGCCAGGGTTTTCCAGCAGGTACTCCCAGGCCGGACGGGCCGCTTCCGGCAGGCTGGTGCTGACGGCCGTCAGCAGCTCCGGGTTGGGCGACAGGCTGGTGACGCTGGGGGCATTGTTTTGCGGTAGGATGGGCAGCAGCTGGCCACAGGCGGGCAGGTTGGTTGCGGGCAAAAACTGGGTGGCGGCGGTGGTGGGCGTGGCGGGAACGGCCGTTGCCGTTGCGGTTGGCGCGAAGATGGGCACTACGGTGCTGGCCAGGGTTGGTGTGGCGGACCCAGTAGCGGCGCTGTTGGCCACGGCGTTAGCGGGCAGTTGAGCCAGGGTTGTTTCGGCGGCAGACGGCCGTTCGCAGGCTGCCAGAAGCCCCAGCAAGAATATCATCCACAGTGCCAGCTTCGATCCGTTGGGCCACATAGCGCGGAATTGTAGCGTGAACGGCCGTAGCCACATACAAAATTCACACGCTTTCTCATGTGACAGTTAGGCCATGCCCGGCGGTGGTGCTAAAATGCACAAGTGCAAAAGGATGTTTGGGTCGTAATTCTTTTTGACACCGAAATGCACCATCATCTAGAAAAGGATTGCCATTATGAACCGACGACTTCCCCTATTGTTTATTCTTCTTGTCCTGCCGCTGCTGATGGGCAGCCTGATTTTTGCCAACCAATTACACGCGGGCACAGCAGACATATGCCTTTTGCCTTCAGTTTGCACCTACGTCAGTATTCAAGATGCGGTTAGCAATGGCCCGGAAAACACACCGCTAACCATTGCCTCTGGCGTTTATATGGAAAATGTTTCCATTTCTCGCTCGGTGATTTTGGTGGGCGCCGGATCCGGCCAGACGATTATTGATGGTGACGCAGCCGATTCCGTGGTGGTGGTGAGTGCGGCGGTCAACGTGTCCATTTCCGGCGTGACCGTGCGCAACGGGGATGCCAGCCTGGATGGTGGTGGTTTGCTCAATGAAGGTGGCGTCGTTACGCTAAGCGACAGCGTGGTTGAAGACAATATTGCGCCCAACGGCGCAGGCATCCTCAACGACGGCACCATGATTTTGGACGATGTGACTGTACGTAACAACACGGCCGATGAATTTGTCGGCAATGTCTCCATTTGCAGCGATTGCGCCGGTGGTGGCATTTTGAACC
The DNA here is from genome assembly GCA_963169155.1 of Chloroflexota bacterium. Lineage (GTDB taxonomy): Bacteria > Chloroflexota > Anaerolineae > Promineifilales > Promineifilaceae > Leptofilum. The sequence goes on along the minus strand of CAUJGI010000156.1, from coordinate 4,981 downwards.
TGAGCGTCATGACCATGACCAACAGCATGATTCATGGCAATACGGCCGATTTTGGTGGCGGTATTGACAATGCTGCTATGGCCGACTTAACCGCCACCAACATCACGGTCTACAACAATACGGCGACGAATACCAATTCTCAGGGCGGCGGCATTGAAAACCTGGGGGTGATGGCCGTGACCGGCAGCGACGTGCACACCAACACGGCGCGCAATGGGGCGGGCATCTTCAACGAGGGCACCCTCACCGTCAGCAGCAGCGACGTTTACGATAACGTGGCCAGTGGGCGCGGCGGCGGGTTTCACAACACGTTTAGCCTGACGATGCAGACCAGCAATATTTACGACAATCAGGCCGGGTCTGGCGGTGGGGGCGGCATCAGTACCGACTCGGGAACGGTGGTGCTGGATCGATCGGCCGTGTACAACAATTTTGCCACGGGCTCCGGCGGGGGCATTGTGAACAACGTGGATCTCGTTACCGGGGCCAACAGCTTCACCATCACCAACAGCACCATCAGCGGTAACAGCACGGCTGGCCAGGGTGGTGGCTTGCGCAGTGCGGGCAGTGCGGTGACCAACCTCAACAACGTCACGTTTAACGGCAACACGTCTACGGTGGTCAATGGCCAATCAATTTCTATCCTGGCAGGCTCCATGACGGCCAAAAACACGATCATTGCCATCAGTGGTTCGGGGACAAATTGCAGCGGCAACATTACCTCTCAAGGGCGCAACATTGTCAGCGATAACACCTGCCATCTGACCGGTACGGGGGATTTGACCAATACCAATCCGCGGTTGGGCGCGCTGCAAAACAATGGCGGGCCGACGCTGACCCATGCGCTGCTGCTTGGCTCGCCCGCCCTCGACAGCGGCAGCGGCTGCCCGGCAGTGGATCAGCGGGGGGTGGCACGGCCGTTTGGCCCGGCCTGTGATCGGGGCGCTTACGAGTATGACCAGGTGATTCTACGTGTCTATTTGCCGTTTGTGGTACGGCCGTAACCCGTTAAAACGTTGCCTTGTGTAGAGACGCTGCCTTGTGTAGAGACGCTGCCTTGTGTAGAGACGTTGCATTGCAACGTCTCTACAAAAAAAGCCCCGGTTTTCCTTGTGGAAGCCGGGGCTTTGTCTTTTAAGAAAGCTTGCTGCGCTGAACTTGCGGGGGGGGTGTCCCGGCATCCGGGGCGAAGCGCGCCAGCAGGCTGCGCCAGCGGGCCGTGCGGTGCAGCTTGCGGATCGATTCTTCATCGGGCTGGTAGGTGGGGCGAATGGCCACGATCTGGCCCAGCAGTTTTTCGGCATCGGACCAGCGCTGGTTGTGGATGGCGGTCATGGCCTGCTCATACAACGCGTGGAGGCGGCCCTCTTCGGCGCAGCGATCGGCGGCGCACTGCCAGCGGGCACGGCCGTTTTCGTCATAATACAGCGTGCGCAAATATTTGTACTTGGTGGCCGCTTCAATCCATTTGCCCTCAGCTTCCAGCCGCTGGGCGTTTTCTTCTTCGTGCGTACGCAGGCGGAGGAATTCATCTACGATTTCAATGCGGCCCTGGTGGCCAATCTCGCGATAGGCGTCCATGGCCTGCTGTACATGCCCCTGCCGCAGCTGCTGGTCGGCCAGCAGCACCACTTCTTTCCGGGCCATTTCCAGCAAGGCGGCGGCAGAACGGCCGTTCTTGCGAAAATATGGGTCTACCACCATTACCTGCGTAAACGCGCTGTACGCCGTGCGCCACTGCTGATTTTCCAACGCCTGAACGCCAATTTGGAAGTACGGCAGCAGCTCTGCCTCCCAGCAGCTTTCTCGCTTGATCTGCCAGTTGGTTTCTTTTTCATGCGCGGGGAATTCCTCCAGCAGCTGATTGTAAATCCAGGCGGCCGCCTGGTAATTGCCGCAGCTGGCCAGTTGTTCCGCCCGTGCTTCCCGCTCCTGAATGTTGAGCAAAATGTGTACTTCTCTGACGTGCTCAAAATCATCGGCGTTTTTGTAGGCGGTGAGCGCTGTTTCTAAATCACCGAGCTTCCAGGCGGTTTCGGCTTTTCGCTCGTGTTGGGCTTTGTGGCGCAGGTGGCGGACGCACAGGCCGTCTTGCTCGTAGTGGGAGTTGTACGCTTCAATCTGCAAAAAAAGCTCTTCGGCTTGCTGCCAGCGTTGGTTGATGAGGTGCGTCCAGCCCTGGTCAAATAGGGTGGTGAGGTGGTCTTGGGCGACGGCCGTTTTCTCATCGGCGGTAGGGGTGGGTTCGGTGTGCGGTTCTTTCATGATGCGGCTCTGTCAAAAATCCAGGGAATGACCCATGGTGCAAAGTATGCTGCTGTACAAATGGTGGCGTTGGCAGACTGGCGGCAGTGTATTGTTTTACTCGCCTGTGTCGGCTTCTCTTTCCGGCCATAGGATAGGCGAAATTTCTTAAGTCGTGCCTTACACTTTAGTGCGGGGGAGGTGGGGGAAAGTGAAAAGTAAAAAGTGAAAAGTAGGGGCGAGGCAGGTGGGGCAGATCGGGGCAAACCAGGGAACCTCAACACCACCTGCCTCGCCCCATCACAAGAGGGTATGGAATTGGGTAGGTTGTTCGGTCAGGGTGGCATTGGCGGCCATCTGGCGATGGTGGGGCTGGCAGTTGGCCGGTTCCTGGCCAGGGGCAAACCAACTGGTGGTGGCTGAACCGGGGCCTGCTGTGCCGCTGGCAATAAAAACCAGGCTGAGCTGGTCGCCGTGTGGACCCATGTAAACATCACAGAGTTGTTCAGGTTTCAGAGTGCTGCTAGTTTGCTGGTGGGCGAGTTGGACGGCCGTTTCCCACGGCGCGCGTCGTTCAGACCCCACACCACCGGGCAGCTGCCAGGGAGTCGCCTCATTGGGGCGCTGCCACAGAAATTCGCCCGCAGGGTTGGTGTGCAGCAAATAGGTGGCCACCTCCCACTGTGGCGGTGGCTGGTAGGGTGGCTGCTTGTTGATCTGGCGCTTGAGATCAAACCAGCGGTAGATCACCTGGCGCAGGACAAATCGGGCCACCGTGTTGAAGGGCGAGAGGCGGTGCTGGAAAAAAAGCGGCCGTTCTGCCGCGTGAGACAATCCTTCAACCAGCCGGTCCCGATGAAAACTGCTGATGCGGCGGGGCAGCGGTTTGGTCTTGTAAAATCCGACGCTGGGGGATTCGGTCGAGGTGGTAATTTCGCCGCCGCGCATCAGGCAGCGGAAGGTGAAGCTCAGATGGCCATAGGGCGACAGCGGCAGGTAGGTGAGGGCTGCCAGGCGCACCGGCAGCACAATGAGGCCCGTTTCTTCGCGCACTTCGCGGGCCGCGCCGTCGGGCGGTAGTTCCCCGGCATCCAGCGCGCCGCCGGGCGGGGCAAAGGTACGCGTGTCGTTGCGTTTGATCAGCAGCACGTTGCCGTACTGGTCTACGACAATGCCATTGGTGCCTACATTCATTGCCAGTTTCCTATGAGACTGCCCGTCATGCTGAGAGCCTGTGCTGAGGCTGCCGAAGCATCCTCCGAAGCATCCCGCCTGCTTGAGAACTCGCAGAACCTTGGTTCAGCCAAAGCGCTTGCCATGTGATCCTTGCGGGATTCTTCACTGCGTTCAGAATGACTACTCTCATTTTTGATTATACCTTGTTGTTTTTTGTTTGGCTGGCAGGTCGATGCGGTTTTCCTGCTTGCGAAAGATAACGCCTTTGGACCTATTGCTGGCGTCGGCGACACGTTGGCGATGCTGCGGCACGGTGTTGGCCGGTTCTTCGCCAGGGAGAAACCAGGCAAACGCGGCCGATTCCGGGCCGGTCGTCAGCTGCCCACCCACGATCTCAGCGGTGAAGGTGAAGGTGATGTTGGGTTCGTCGGTATAGCTGTTGATGCTGGTGAGTTCGCCCAGGCGCACGTGGCAGCCGGTTTCTTCCAGGGTTTCGCGCACGGCCGTTTCCCAGGGTGGTTCCTCGTTTTCGCCACCGCCGCCCGGCAGGTTCCACAGGTCGCGGTCGGTGCGCTTGACCCACAGCACCGCCCCCGCCTCATTGCGAATGACGGTAAATGCGCCGGTGTGCCAGGGCTGTGGTTCGGGCCAGGGCAGTTGGCCGCGCCGCCGCTGTTTCCACTGGAGGTAGGGATGGATAATGTTGCCCACCACCCGCTTGCCCGTTTTGAGCAGCAGCGTCATGGGTTGGATGGCCCAAAACGGCCGTTCTGCCCCATGCCGCAACGTGCGCCGAATTTGCTGGCGATGCATGGGCAGCATACGCAGCGGCAGGCGGTGGGTGGGCCAAAAACCAACGCGCGGCGTTTCGGCCGAGGGGCGGATCGTGCCACCGAGCAGCTCGCAGCGCACAAAGAAGGTGAGATAGGCAGTGGGTTCGTTGGGCCAGTGGTAAATGCCAAGCAGGTGTAACGGCCGTACCCTTAACCCTGTTTCCTCAAACGTTTCGCGAACGGCCGCTTCCGTGGGCAGTTCACCCGCTTCCAGACCGCCGCCGGGCACGTCGAAGGTGTGAATGTCGTGCCGCTCGATCAGCAGAAGCTGCCCGGCTTCATTGGTTACGATGCTGCTGGCCGTGATACGCATAATCAACTGTAGAGACGTTGCCTTGCAACGTCTCTACGCACGCACCATGGCGATGGCGATTTTGTTGTGTTTTTCCAGGTGCGGCATCAGATCCACCGTGGTGAGCCTGCCCTGGTCCACCACAATTTTGCCGTTGATCACCGAGTAATCCACCGTGGGCGGCTGGCACAGCACGATGGCCGCTACCGGATCGTGCCACGCGCCAGCAAAGGCCACCTGGTTCAAATTCAGGGCAATGAAGTCGGCGCTCATGCCGGGGGCCAGGTAACCAATGTCGTCACGGCCTAAAACGGCCGCTCCACCCCGCGTGCCAATTTCCAGCGCCTGCCGCGCCGTCAGGGCGTCGGGACGGCCGCCAAAGCCGCCGCGCCCGCCCGGTTTTTCGCTCAGGTAGCGGTCCGGGGCGACGCGCTGG